>NZ_JBSGTX010000123.1:0-9936 GCF_053607625.1 Streptomyces sp. NPDC055103 | reverse complement strand
GTTGGGCCCCCACCCGTGCGGGCCCCGCCGACAGGTTTCACCCTTTCTAACCCGGTTTGGGCCGCCCGGGGTCTGGGGGGGGCGCCCCTTCCTCATGCCGTACGGGTCGGACCGTCAGATCACAGCCGGCTCCTTCGCCTGCGGCGGGACCGTCACGTCGCCGGCCTTCGCCTCCCTCTTCGCCGCCTTCTTCTTCGCGCGGCGCTCCTTGCGGAGCTCCACCATCGCGTAGAGCGTCGGGACGAGGAGCAGGGTCAGCAGCGTCGAGGTGATCAGACCGCCGATCACGACCACGGCGAGCGGCTGGGCGATGAACCCGCCCTCGCCGGTGATGCCGAGGGCCATCGGCAGCAGGGCGAAGATCGTCGCCAGGGCGGTCATCAGGATCGGGCGGAGGCGGTGCCGGCCGCCCTCGATCACCGCTTCGACGACGCCCAGGCCCTGGGCCCGGTACTGGTTGATCAGGTCGATCAGGACGATCGCGTTGGTCACGACGATGCCGATGAGCATCAGCATGCCGATCATCGCCGGGACGCCCATCGCCGTGTCCGTGACCACGAGCAGACCGATCGCGCCGGTCGCCGCGAACGGGATCGAGACCAGCAGGATCAGCGGCTGGATCAGCGACCGGAAGGTCGCGACGAGCAGCATGAAGACGATCGCGACGGCCGCGAGCATCGCCAGGAACAGGTTGGTGAAGGCCTCGGTCTGGTCCTCGGAGACACCGCCGATGCTCGCGGTGGCGCCCTCGGGCAGATCCAGGGAGTTGATCTTCGTCTGGAGCGAGGCGCTCACCGCGCCGGTGTTGTCACCGGTCGGCTTGGCCGTGATCGTCGCCGCGCGGGCGCCGTCGATCCGGGTCATGGAGACCGGGCCGGGGACCAGCTCGACGGTGGCGATGTCGCCCAGCTTCACCGGGCCGAGGGGCAGGGCCTTCAGTTCGGCGAGGGTGGTGGCGGGCTTCGCCGAGGTGATGAGGACGTCCCGCTCGCTGTCGTCGAGGTTCGCCTTGGCCGCCGGGGTGCCCCGGACGGCCTGGGCGACGATCATGCCCAGCGAGCCGGTGTCGAAGCCCGCGTCGGCCGCCTTGGCGTTGGCCTTCACGGAGATCCGCGGGACGGACTGGGACAGGTCGCTCTGGACGTCGGTGACGTCCTTCATCCCGGCGATCGCCGTGCGGACCTCCTCGGAGGCCTCTTCGAGGACCTTCGGGTCGGCGGCCTTGACGACCACGCTCAGGTCCTGGCTGCCGAAGCCGTCGCCGGCCGCGATGGTGGTGTCGCCGATGCCGTCGAGGGCGGCGAGCGCCTTCTCGATGGAGGCGCGGGTCTTCTCGTACGCGTCGGAGTCCTCCAGGCTGATCTTGTACGAGGCCTGGTTGGAGCCGGTGCCGCCGCCGAAGGCCGCCATGAAGCCGGAGGAGCCGACGGTGACCTGGTAGTCCCTGACGCCCTCGGTCTCCGCGAGGACCTTCTCGATCTTCTTCGCGGCCTCGTCGGAGGCGCTCAGGCTGGTGCCGGGTGCCAGCTCCTGCTGGATGCTGAGCACCTCCTGCTCGCCCTGGTCGAAGAAGTTCGTCTTCAGGAGCGGGGCCATGCCGAAGGTGACGACGAGGACGACGAGCGCGATGGCGAGGCTCGTGATCCGGCGCCGGGTCGCGAACCGCAGGACGGGCACGTACGCGCGCTGGAGGCGGCTCTTCTCCTCCTTCTCCTCGGCCTGCCTGCGGGCCTCCGCCAGGTCCTCCGAGGTGCCCTTGGGGGCGCGGAGGAACCAGTACGACAGGACGGGGACCACGGTCAGGGAGACGAGCAGGGAGGCCAGCAGGGCCGCCGTGACCGTCAGCGAGAACGAGCCGAACAGCTCGCCGATCATGCCGCCGGTCAGACCGATCGGCAGGAAGACGGCGACGGTGGTGAGGGTGGAGGAGGTGACCGCGCCGGACACCTCGCGGACCGCGGTGATGATCGCGGCCTGGCGCTCCTCGCCGTAGCCCAGGTGACGCTTGATGTTCTCCAGGACCACGATCGAGTCGTCGACGACCCGGCCGATGGCGATGGTGAGCGCGCCCAGGGTCAGCATGTTGAGCGAGAGGTCGCGGGTCCACAGCACGATCAGGGCCAGGACGACCGAGAGCGGGATGGAGACCGCGGTCACCAGGGTCGAGCGGATCGAGGTCAGGAAGACCAGGATCACCAGGACGGCCATGACGAGACCGAGCGCGCCCTCCGTGGTCAGGCCGGAGATCGCCTTGGCGACGGCCGGGCCCTGGTCGGAGACGACGGTCAGCTCGGCGCCCGCACCGAGGTCGCGGCGCAGCTCGGGGAGCTGCTCCTCGACGGCGTCGGAGATGGCGACGGCGCTGCCGTCCTTGTCCATGGTCGCCATGACGGCGAGGCTGGGCTTGCCATTGGTGCGGGTGAGGGAGACCCTCGGCGACTCCTCCTGGCGGACGGTGGCGACGTCGCCGAGGCGGACCGCCTTGCCCTTGCCGGGAGTGGCCGAGGGGATGCGCAGGTCCTCGATCTGCGCCAGGGAGGTGAAGCCGCCGCCGACCTGGATCGTGCGGCTCTTGCCGGCCTCCGAGAAGGAGCCGGCCGGCATCGTGGCGCCGCCGGAGCGGAGCGCCTCGGCGAGCTTCACGGAGCTGAGTCCGGCGGCGGCGAGCTTCCGCTCGTCCGGGACGACGGAGATCTGCAGGTCCTGGACACCGCTGACGGAGACCTGGCCGACGCCCTCGATGCCTTCGAGGGCGGGCACGACGGTCCGCTCCAGGAGGTCGGCCAGCGCCTGCGGGTCCTTGTCGGAGGCGGCGGCGAGGACGACGGTCGGCATGTCGTCCGTCGAGCCGGCCACGACCTGCGGGTCGACGCCGTCGGGCAGCTGGGCGCGGGCCCGGTTCACGGCCTGCTGGACGTCGGCGACGAGCTGCTTCGTCGACTCGTCGCCGTAGTCGAAGGAGGCCATGACGACGGCCATGCCCTCGGAGGCGGTGGAGGTGACGCCCTTCAGGCCGTCGACGGCCTTGAGGTTGTTCTCCAGGGGTTCGACGACCTGCTTCTCGACCACATCGGGAGAGGCGCCCTGGTACGGGGCGAGGATCGAGACCATGGGGAGCTCGATCGAGGGGAACAACTGCTGCTTCAGCTGCGGTATCGCGATCGCCCCGAACACGATCGCGACGATGGACGTCAGCCCGATCAGGGCCCGTTGCGCGAGGCTGAATCTGGACAGCCAGGACATGGGGTCTCTCTTCTGTGGCGTACTCGTCGACAAGCGGGAGCAGCCGGACCCCGGCCCGGATCCGCTGGATCCGCCGGAGGTGCCCCCCGCCTATACGATCTGCCATCCGCGGCCGGAAATCCTCGGCCCCCGGGTCCACATCCTTGTCCCGCGCATACCGCGTCTGGAGTACGCCGGGGCCCCCGGTCACTCCACCCTCGGACGTACCAGTCCCGATTCGTACGCGGTGACCACCAGCTGGGCCCGGTCGCGGGCGCCGAGCTTGGCCATGGTCCGGTTGACGTGGGTCTTCACGGTGAGCGGGCTGACGTCGAGCCGCTCGGCGATCTCGTCGTTGGAGAGGCCGCCGCCGACGAGGACGAGGACCTCGCGCTCGCGGGCGGTGAGGGCGGCGAGCCGCTCGGAGTAGGACCGGTCGCCGTCCGCCAGGGGTTCGAGCCCGCCGCCCTGCGCGAGGAAGGTGGCGATCAGGCCCTTGGTGGCGGCCGGGGAGAGCAGCGCCTCGCCGGCGTGGGCGATCCGGATGGCGCCGAGCAGCTCCTCCGGTTCGGCGCCCTTGCCGAGGAAGCCGGAGGCCCCGGCGCGCAGCGACTGCACGACGTACTCGTCGACCTCGAAGGTGGTGAGCATGACGATGCGTACGGCGGACAGCTCGGGGTCGGCGGTGATCGCGCGGGTCGCCGCGAGGCCGTCCGTGCCCGGCATGCGGATGTCCATGAGGACGACGTCCGGCCGCTCGGAGCGGGCCAGGGCGACGGCCTGGGCGCCGTCGGCGGCCTCGCCGACCACCTCCATGTCCGCCTCGGAGTCGACCAGGACCTTGAAGGCGCTGCGGAGCAGGGCCTGGTCGTCGGCGAGCAGTACCCGGATCGTCATGCGTCCTCCCCCGTACGGGTCGTCACGGGCAGTATCGCCTGCACCCGGAAGCCGCCGCCGTAGCGGGGTGCGGCGGTCAGGGTGCCGCCGAGCGCGCTGACCCGCTCGCGCATGCCGAGGAGGCCGTGGCCGCCGGAGTCGTCGGAGGGAGTCCCCGCCTGCGGGGCGCCGTTGTCGAGGACGGTGATCTCGACCGTACGGCCGACCCTGACGACGCTCACCTCCGCCTCGGCGTCCGGTCCGGCGTGCTTGCGCACATTGGTGAGGGCCTCCTGCACTATCCGGTACGCGGCGAGGTCGACGGTCGCGGGCAGGGGCCGCGGCGCGCCGCCGTCGGCGCGGGCCAGGGCGACGGGGAGGCCGGCCTTGCGGAAGCTGTCGAGGAGCCCGTCGAGGACGGCGAGGCCGGGGGCGGGCTCGGTGGGGGCCTCGGGGTCGCCGGACTGGCGCAGGAGCCCGACGGTGGCACGGAGTTCGTCGAGCGCGGAGCGGCTGGCCTCGCGGACGTGCGCGAGGGCCTCCTTGGCCTGGTCGGGGCGCTTGTCCATGACGTGGGCGGCGACCCCGGCCTGGACGTTCACCAGGGCGATGTGGTGAGCGACGACGTCGTGGAGGTCGCGGGCGATCCGCAGCCGCTCCTCGGCGACCCGGCGCCCGGCCTCCTCCTCGCGGGTGCGCTCGGCCCGCTCGGCCCGCTCGCGTATGGCGTCGACGAAGGCCCTTCGGCTGCGGACGGCGTCGCCCGCGGCGGCGGCCATGCCGGTCCAGGCGAAGACGCCGAGGTTCTCCTGCGCGTACCAGTGCGTGGGGCCGAAGATCATGGCGGCGGCGGTGAGCATCGCCATCGTGACGAGTCCGACGCGCCAGGTGGTGGGGCGGTCGGTGCGGGAGGCGACCGTGTAGAGCGCGACGACGGCGCTCATGGCGATCGGGGCGGGTCTGTTGTCGTTGACGAGCTCGAACAGGCAGATCGTCACCGTGAAGCAGAGCACCGCGAAGGGCCGGCGGCGGCGCCACACCAGCGCGGCGGCCCCGGCGACCATGATCAGCACGCTCCACAGGTCGGGCCGGTGGTCGCCGAAGGTCGGCCCTTCCCGGCTCCCGTGGGGGTCGGTGAAGGACCCGGCGATCATGCAGACCAGCGTGCCGCTCGCGATCACCGCGTCGAAGGCGAGCGGGTGCGCGCGGAACCAGTCGCGGAGGCGGGTGTGGAGGGTGCCGGTGGCGGGGCCGGTGGGGGTCACGTCGAGCAACGGTACGGGGCGTGCCCGGACGGCGGTACACGCCCGGGCCCCGCTGCCGGGGGCCCGTGCGGTGCGGGTCCACTGCCGGTGGCCTGGGCGGTGCGGGCCCGCTGCCGGTGGCCCGTGTGGTGCCGGCCCACTGCCGGGGGCCCGTGTGGTGCGGGACGGCACGGGGTCCCGCCGACCCCTGGGGGTGACGGGACCCGGCGTACGCGAAAGACGGCCCGGGACGACCCGGGGTCAGGCTGTCACCAGCCCGGTCTGCGGGCCGTGTCAGCCGGAAGCGGGCCGTCGCCGGCCCACGATCAGCCCGGGATCAGGCCGTTGTCGGAGAGCATCTCCCGGACCTCGTCCAGGGTCGCGTCCGGAGCCGGAAGGATCAGCTCCGAGGGCTCCAGGGCGTCGTCCGGGAGCGGCTCACCGAGCCGGCGGACGGCGTCGAGGAGGGCGCCCAGCGTGCGGCGGAAGCCCTCGGTGTCCCCCGACTCCATCTCCTTGAGCAGCTCGTCGTCCAGCCTGTTCAGCTCGACGAAGTGGCTGTCGGCCAGCTTCCACTGGCCCTCCCCCATGATCCGTACGATCATGACGCGTCCTGTCTGTCGGCCTCGGCCTGCTTTCGCCTGCTTCTACTTCTCGAACCGCGGGTGGGACTGCTGCTGCTGGGTGCGGTCCTGCGGCGCGGCCTCGCCGCCGCCTTCGAGCGCCTGCTGCTGCGCCGAAGGGCCTCCGGCCAGCTCGGCCTTCATCCGCTGGAGCTCCAGCTCGACGTCCGTGCCGCCCGAGAGCCGGTCCAGCTCCGCCTGGATGTCGTCCTTGGCGAGCCCGGACTGGTCGTCGAGAGCGCCCGAGGCGAGCAGCTCGTCGATCGCGCCCGCGCGCGCCTGGAGCTGGGCGGTCTTGTCCTCGGCCCGCTGGATCGCGAGACCGACGTCGCTCATCTCCTCCGAGATGCCGGAGAACGACTCGGCGATCCGGGTCTGGGCCTGGGCGGCCGTGTAGGTCGCCTTGATCGTCTCCTTCTTCGTACGGAAGGCGTCGACCTTGGCCTGGAGGCGCTGCGCCGCGAGCGTCAGCTTCTCCTCCTCGCCCTGCAGCGTCTGGTGCTGCACCTCCAGGTCGCTGACCTGCTGCTGGAGCGCGGCCCGGCGGGACAGCGCCTCGCGCGCCAGGTCCTCGCGGCCGAGGGCGAGGGCCTTGCGGCCCTGGTCCTCCAGCTTGGCGGACTGGCCCTGCAACTGGTTCAGCTGGAGTTCGAGCCGCTTGCGGGAGGTGGCGACGTCGGCCACGCCGCGCCGCACCTTCTGCAGCAGCTCCAGCTGCTTCTGGTAGGAGTAATCGAGCGTCTCGCGCGGATCCTCGGCCCGGTCAAGGGCCTTGTTCGCCTTCGCGCGGAAGATCATCCCCATACGCTTCATGACACCGCTCATGGGCTTCGCGCGCCCCCTTCTGACGGACTACGGCTCCAGCTCTCCAACAGGTCCACACTACGGGCCCTGCCTCCATTACCGCACTGTTCGGAGCGGGATGCGCTCCTCCCCAAGGACGACTGTGCGTGGTCTTCCTCCAGCCCAGGGTGTAGATCCCTCTAGGGGGTGGCTCGGGAAACCCCGCGCGTCCTCCGTGCGTACCGCCATAGACGCGGTCCGTTAGCGGATCGTTCCCGCCCGGGCTGGGGTCCATGCCCACCACCCCGTACCCTTGGGTTTTGTGTTCCGAAGCCGTTCGAAGGACGAGAAGGCCCCCACCGACAAGGTGACGGCGGACCCTTCCACCACTCAGCCCCGCGACCCCGAGGCCCCGAAGGGCCGCCCGACACCGAAGCGGAGCGAAGCGCAGACCCAGCGTCGGCGCGCCGCGACGGTGCCGACCGACCGCAAGGAGGCCGCCAAGCGTCAGCGCGAGGCGCGTCGCTCGGACCTGGCCCGGCAGCGCGAGGCGCTGGCGAGCGGTGACGAGCGTTATCTGCCGGCCCGTGACAAGGGTCCGGTGCGCAAGTTCGTCCGCGACTTCGTCGACTCGCGCTTCGCGATCGCCGAGTTCTTCCTGCCGATGGCCGTGGTGATCCTCGTGCTGTCGCTCTTCGGGAACGCCAACCGCGCCCTGCAGAACATCTCGCTTCTGCTCTGGCTCGGCGTGATCATCCTGATCGTGATCGACTCGGTCGGCATCTGGCTCCGGCTGCGGAAGCAGCTGAACGAGCGCTTCCCGAACGAGCCGAAGCGCGGCGCCGTGGCCTACGGGCTGATGCGTACGCTCCAGATGCGCCGACTGCGGCTGCCGAAGCCGCAGGTCAAGCGCGGAGAGCGGCCCTGAGCGCCGACAGCTCGGGCCTCGGTGAGCGCGCTTTCGACGAGCACGCTCCCGGTGAACGTGCCTTCGGCATGGACGCGTCGGCGACGGGCGGCGCCGTGCTGCCCGCCGTCGTGCACTGGCCCGCCGGGCACGGCGGGCTGCGCGACACCATCCGGCAAGAGGTCATCGCCCGTCAGCTCGACGAGCAGATATCGGCGCGCTACCCCGTGGGGCAGCGGCTGCGGATCCTCGACGCGGGCATGGGGCAGGGCACGCAGGCGCTGCGCCTGGCCCGTGCCGGACACACCGTGACCGGCTTGGAGGCCGACCCGGAGCTGCTGAAGACGGCGCGCGAGTCGCTGGCGACGGAGCCCGCCGGGATCCGCGAGCGGGTCCGCCTGATCGAGGGCGACGGTCGCGAGACCGGCGTCCACTTCCTGCCCGGCAGCTTCGACGTGGTCCTCTGCCACGGCGTCCTCATGTACGCGGACGAGCCGGACGCCCTGCTCGCGGGCCTGGCCCGGATGCTGGCCCCTGGCGGTCTGCTCTCCCTCGTCGTGCGGAACGCGGAGGCGCTCGCGATGCGCCCCGGGCTCGCCGGCGACTGGTCGGGTGCCCTCGCGGGCTTCGACAGCGATGTCTACACCGACGACAACGGCGTGAAGGTGCGGGCCGACCGGCTGGACGCGCTGACGGCGACGCTCGCGGGCATCGCGGCGCCGCTGCACGCCTGGTACGGGGTGCGGGTCTTCACGGACGGCATCCCGGCCGAGACGGGCCTGCCGGCCGCCGAGCAGCTGGACCGGCTGCTCGCCGCCGAGGACCGTGCGGGCCGCACGGAGCCGTACCGGCGGATCGCGGCCCTGCTGCACCTGTGCGGTGTACGGGGCTGACCCCCTGGGTCGTGTCCGGAAAGCAGCGCCGTCTGCCCGGACCCGGACACCCCCGAGATCCCGGGCCGGGCGACGCACCTCCGGGTGAGCTCCGTACCCGGGTACGGCCCGGGCGGGCGCCCGAACCTGATCGGGTGCGCTCGCCGGGCCGGGCTCCAGGGGCGCGCCGATACTCCGGACATGGACGTATCCCGTGCCCGACGCCTCCTCCTCCCTCTGACCGCCGGGGCCTGTGCCGCCGCGCTCGTCGGCGGCTGCTCCGCCGGCGGCGACGCGCCCGCGCCCGAGCGCTCCACCCAGGCGGCCGCTCCCCTCGCCGCCAACGACCTCCAGGACGACTACCGGGCCGTCATCAAGGACGTCCTGCCGTCGGTCGTCCAGATCGACGCGGCGAGCAGCCTCGGCTCCGGGGTCGTCTACGACGACAAGGGGCACATCGTCACCAACGCGCACGTGGTGGGCCAGGAGAAGACCTTCAAGGTCACGGCCGCGACGGGCGGGCAGCCGGTGACGGCCCGGCTGGTCTCCTCGTACCCGGAGCAGGACCTCGCGGTGCTCAAGCTGGACACCGTGCCGCAGGGACTGAAGGCGGCGAAGTTCGGCGACTCGGCCGGCGTCGACATGGGGCAGATCGTGCTCGCCATGGGCTCCCCGCTGGGGCTCTCCGGCAGCGTGACGCAGGGCATCGTCTCGGCGACCGGCCGCACGGTCAGCGAGGGCAGGACCGGCGGCGGCACGGGCGCGACCATCGGGAACATGGTCCAGACGTCGGCCGCGATCAACCCCGGCAACAGCGGGGGCGCCCTGGTGAACCTGGACAGCGAGGTCATCGGCATCCCGACGCTCGCGGCGACCGATCCGGAGCTGGGTGGCGGCTCGGCGCCCGGCATCGGCTTCGCGATTCCCGCGTCCATGGTGAAGACCGTCGCGGACCAGATCGTCAAGGACGGCAAGGTCACCGACTCGGGCCGGGCGGCCCTGGGCATCACCGGCCGTACGGTGCTGAACGACGACTACGAGCCGGCGGGCGTGGCGGTGGTCGAGGCCCCGGCGGACGGGCCGGCCGGCCGGGCGGGCCTCAAGCCGGGTGACGTGATCACACGGCTCGGCGACACCGACATCACGACGATCACGTCGCTGTCGGAGGCGCTGGCCTCGCAGAAGCCGGGCGACAAGGTGACGACCACGTACGTCCGGGGGACCGAGACCCGCAAGGCGGAGGTCACGCTCGGCGAGCTGTAGGACGGGGCCGACGGACGGGCCGGCGGGACGGGCACAGGACGGGCACAGGACGGGCAAGGGGGGTGCGGTGGCCATCGCAGGCCCTCGTCGCCGTGGACCACGAAGTCGACGGTCAGCTCGCGGTGGACCGGGTCCCAGGCCCGTAC
>NZ_JBSGTX010000122.1:0-12186 GCF_053607625.1 Streptomyces sp. NPDC055103 | reverse complement strand
ACGATCCCCGATCGCCTACGAGAACGCCTTCCACCCAACATCAACTACCCTGACCCGAGCCGCATAGACGTGTTCAACATCCGGGGTCAAGGCCCCCCCGACCCGGTCCTCGCCCTGCGCACCGCACGCCGGCTCATGGAGGTCGGCCGCCGCGAGTATTCGAGTGTCTCCGCTTTCGCCGAGCTATCCTCCGTTGCCGAGGTCCGGCGAGTGGCCAAGGCCATGCCCGAGGGCTGGTTCCGCGGAGCGTCCGAACTGGAAGAATTCCGAGGGGTGCCGTTCGAGGACCAGCCTGCTTTCGTCGTAGGCGTCCCGGCGAGCGACCTGCCGGCAGACGAGGCAGCCTTCGAGAGGCGACTGCCGGTGGAATGGGACGTGCTGGACCAGCCGGTCGACAGCATCGAGGATGCCTTCACCACGACCATCGGCCCCAACACAGGCGAGATCAACTGGCAGTCACTGGAGTGGCCTGATGTGCCCGAGGCGGGATTCCATGGCGAGTCCACACATGCTGAAGTGACGCTTCTCTTCAACAACCGCACCCGCCACTGGAACGAGCCCGCCGACGACCACACCGTCCTCGTCCACGTGCGCAGCGCCAACTTCGACGGACACCAGAGAAACGAGCCGTACGCTCACTGGCTCGCCGCTCAGGTGGGACTCACGGTCATCGGACCCGAACAACAGTGCTGAAGGCGGCCCACCGACCTTCGGCTGCCCACCGACGGTGTCAGCCGCAGAAACGACAACACCACCCGTCGGAGCCCCGGCCGTCAACGAGTGGGACGACACCGATGGACGATCGAACGCACCATGGCCTGGCTCGCCGACTCCACCGACGCTACGAACGCAAGGCTGACTTCCGCGCCTTCACGAGCATCGCCTGCACCCTGATCTGCTACCGCAGACTAGCCAAATGAGGTGACCCGCATGTGTCATTGGATCACCTCGGTGCTCCGGCCGCCTGTGATGGCGGCGAGGAGGGGATACGCGATGAGCAGCGCGATCGCGACGAGGATTCCACTTGCCCAGAGCGGCCCGAGGGCCCCAGCTTCGGTGCTGAGGGTGGCCGCAGCGATGACGGGGCCGACCGCGGCGCCCACGTTGAGTGCCGCGGTCGCATACGAGCCGGCCATGGTGGGGGCTCCCACGGCCTCGTAGAGGACTCGCGTGATCAGTGTGCTGCCCAGCGCGAAGGACAGTGCACCCTGCACGAACACAAGGATGAACAGGACGACCGGCTCGTTGGCCAGCATCGCCAGCGCCGGCCAGCCGATGAGCAGCAACGGACCGGCGACCGCGATGACCAGACCGGGACGCCGGTCGGAAAGCCGGCCGGCGACGGTGACGCCCACGAAGGAACCGGCACCGAAGAGCACCAGAGCGACAGAGATCCACAACTCGCCCAGCCCCGCGCTGTCGGTCACCACGGGGGCGATGAAGGTGAGGCTTCCGAAAGTTGCCGCGTTCACCAGCGCGCCAAGTAGCATCACCAGGATCAACGGCTGCCTAGTGAGCTGGGCGAGTTCCGCTCGCAGCGCTGGCCTGCCAGTCGTCTCATCCTCGTTACGTCCTGCTGGGATTCCCTTCAGGATGCCGAGAGCTGCGGGCAGGCAGAGCGCGGCGACGGCCCAGAAGGTGGCCCGCCAGCCAAGCAACGCGCCGAGCATCGACCCACCAGGGACACCGGCGATCGTGGCCACCGTCGTTCCTGACAGCAGCACGGCCAGCGCGCGTCCCTTCCTGTCGGGGGATACCAGCGTGGCCGCAGCCGTCAGAGCGACGGCAAGGAACCCTGCGTTCGCGAGCGCGGCAACGACTCGGGTAGCGAACACGATAGGGAAGCTCGTGGTGATGGCGCCCACGGCGTGAGCTGCCGCGAATACGAGGACGAACCCGAGAAGTGCTGGGCGCCTAGGCCAGTCACGAGCCAGTGCGGCCACAAGGGGGGCTCCAACAATCATGCCGATCGCGAAGGCCGAGGTGAGGACGCCTGCTGTCCCGACGGTGACGTCAAGATCTGAGGCGATGTCCGGCAAAAGGCCAGCGAGCATGAACTCCGAGGTGCCCATGGCGAAGACCGCCATGGCAAGCAGGTACAGCGGAAAAGGCATCGAATGGCTCCGAGGTGAGGAGAGGCACGAGAAGGTCATCTCGTCACCGCGGCCAGCCCCAAGCGCTCACTCGTCCCACCGCAGAAAGCGGCGCGACGACAGGGCTACGAGCTCAGTGGTTCAGGGGGCTGACGGCGTGACCGAAAGCCCCCACCTTGTCTGACTCAGGACTCGACATGGCCCGCACAGTACCCGATCGATGCCCGTCAAAGCATCTGGGTTTCACGGACATCGGCCTGTGAAACCAACGTCATGTCCCGCAACACCTACGTATATCGATCGCCTAAGGAGATGGCAAATTTTTGAGACTGAGCCGCTGTGCCAACTACCTGAGACTGCGGAAGGGATGCTGGCCAGCGATCCCAGGCGGTGCCACAAGTGGTGAGAACCTACATGGCTCGTCCTCACCGACTTCGACCTGAACGCCACCGAGGTCTTCGGCGACGCGGCGCTGATCGCGGGGCTGCTCACCGATCCGGAGCTCGACGCGGTGCGTCACCCGAGCATCGCCGAGAGCCGCGGCGGCTGAACCCGGGCGGCCGGCTTCCCGAAATCCCACCCGTATGGCCGCCCCGCCATACGCCCGGACGGACCGCCCATTCCGCCACACTGTCCGCCGAACGCCGCAATTCCGGTGCGGCGACGGAGGGACGTGAAGGCGATGGCCGTTTCCATTTCTGTCGTGGTGCTGCTCCTGGTGCTGGCCGTGATCTTCCTGCGCAGCGGCGGGCTCAAGGTCAGCCACGCCCTCGTGTGCGCCCTGCTCGGCTTCTTCCTCGCGGGGACCAGCGTGGCGCCCACGATCCACGACGGGGTAGCCGCCACCGCCAACGTCGTTTCGAGCCTCCGGCCGTGACTGTTGCGGGATCGTGAACTGCCCGTGAAACACAGGGCAGTCGCATGTACATCCCTCCCCCTCGGGCCTTGCGTCGGCGGCCGGCGCGACAGATTGTCAGCAACCGAGGAGCCGCCGTGACCACCCACCCGCCCCGCAGACGCGCCCGCGCGTTCACGCTGATCGCCGTGCTGAGCGCGGCGCTCCTCGCGGGCGCCGCCCCCGTCGCGCAGGCCGAGGAGATACCCCTCGCCCTCGGCCACCGCCTCGTCGACCACGACGAAGGCGCCCCCGCCACCGCCCGACCCGTGCCCGGCAAGGCCCCCGCCCAGCACCCGTACCTCGCCCTCAACGGACGCAGCGGCATGCACGCCGACGGGGCCTGGCAGCGGGACCCACCCGTACTCCGGGCCCTCGGCCGCGATCCGCAGGTCGACAGCGAGAAGATCGCCCCCGTCGGCGGCGAGTGCGCCACCGTCACCTTCGACTCCGGCGGCCGTCTCGTCACCGTCTGCGGCACCTTCAGCGGCTTCCTCCTGAAGCTGCTCGACCCGCGCACCCTCGACACCCTCGCCGAGCACAAGCTGCCGCAGCGCTCCTCCACCGTCGAGGCCATCACCCGCCTCGACTTCGAGAAGATGATCCGGATGATCCGGTGGGTGCGGGCAGCGGTCAGGTCGTGGGTGCGGCCCGGCAGAGCGGGCGAGAGCCACAGCAGCCGACCGTCGGGATCGGTGACGACCTGCACGTTCACGCCGTGGCGCCGGTGCTTGTGGGAGTAGTCGGCCCGGCCGTCGCCGCCCCGGTCGCACTCGGCGAGAGTGCCGTCGAGCAGGACGAAGTCGGGTTCGTGGTCGCGCAGCGTCTTGAGCAGGCCCGGTGCACGGGCGGCGAGCAGGTCGACGACCGTGCTGGTGTAGGCATGGGCGGTGGACTCGCTGATCCCGAACCCGGCGGCGATCTTTGCCGGAGTGGTGTGCTCTCGTAGGTACACCAGTGCCACCATCGCGCGCTGGGACGGACGGAGCTTGCAGCGCCGGTCGCCCTCACGGGTGACGATCAGCATGGTGACCCACTCCACGAGTGCATGCGGCAGGTCGAGTGCGGCAGGACGCATGACCAACGAGGCCCCCGAGCAACGTGATTGAGACGTCAGACATCTCGATCAACAGCCCGGGGGCCTCGCTCGTTGCGTTTCACGGACCGTCACCCGATCGGTGGTCACATCGAAGAAGCTCATTGATGGTGGTCATGTAGTTGGGCCGCAGCGGAGGACGGGAGTGCGGGAGCTGCCGAAGGTGCCGGACGGCCGCCCCGTGCTCAGACTCGTCTGGGTCATGCCGAGCCTTCCGTGATGTCTTCGGGTTCCTCGCCCTCGGCCGTGTTCAGAACAGCGAGGGGATTTGCTGCGTCGGTGGTGTCCGCGGCTTCCGCCGGGTCCTCGGTCAGGTCCTCGTCGGAGAGGAGGTCGAGCGGGGCCCACCGCACAGCGGAGGGCGCGGTGGACGTGGTCAGGGAACGGGCGAGCACCCACGGTCCTCGGACTGCGGGGGAACTGTCAATGTCGGTGCAGGTCCGCCCTCCCTCGCGGGCCTATGCCGGCCGGGCGCCCTAGTGGGCGGGCGGACCGTCGACGTCGAAGGTGAATGTGCCGTCCGGGTCGTACGCGACGCGCGAGCCGAAACCGCGGCCGAGTCGGCCCAGGATCTCCTGAAGCCACCAGCAGTCTTCCACCGACGCCCGTTGAAGCCGCATTCGCCGGCTCTGGAAGGGCGCGATGCGCAGTTCGCGGAGTCTGCCGGTGTCGGGCTCGAGCGAGGGGAAGTAGAGCAGTCGGAGGTCGTCCCGGTACTTCTCGTATCCGGTGATGCCCTCGTAGTCGTTGACCAGGTCGCCGCAGCCGTAGGCGATGAGCCTGCCCCGGTACAGCTCCAGCGGCCGGGGATGGTGCGAGGAATGCCCGTGGATCACGTCCGCGCCGCCGTCGACGAGCGCGTGCGCGAAGCGGACCTGGTCGCGGGGGACGGTGTAGCCCCAGTTGGAACCCCAGTGGATCGAGGCGATGACGATGTCGCCAGGTCGTTGCACCTGCCGGATCCGGGCGACCACCGTGGCCGCCGCGGTCTCCGAGGCCTCGGGTATGTAGTCGATCCCGCTCTGGTCGGCCGTGGCGGCCCAGCTCGGCGGGATTCCGCTGGACGGCATGCCGAAGGAGTGGACCAGGATCCGCCGACCGCCCTCGACGGGGACGCTCGCCGGCCGCCGGGCCCCGTCCGCGTCGCGTCCTGCCCCCGCTGAGGCGAATTCGGCGCCGGCCAGTGTGCCGAGGGTCTCCGCGAGCCCGCGGCGGCCGAAGTCGAGGACGTGGTTGTTCGCCAGGACGCACACGTCGGGACGGGCGGCGGCCAGGCAGGGCAGGTTGGCGGGATGCATGCGGTAGTGGACCGCTTTGCCCGGTGCGAAGTCGTTGCTCCGCGTGATGCTGGTCTCCAGGTTGAGCACCACGGCGTCGGGCGCGGCCCGGTCGAGGATCCGCAGTGTGTCGCCCCAGGGCCAGGAAAAGTCGACCGGGCGGGGAATCGGGCCGTTCGCAGCCTCCGCCAGCTCGACGTAGGACCGGGCGTCACTAACGTACGTCTCCGTCAGCGCGGGATCACCGGGGTGCGGAAGTATCTGGTCGACACCCCGCCCGAGCATCACGTCGCCGGCGAGGCACAACGTGATCAGATCACCCTGCATCCGTCCAGGCTAGAACCCTGCCACCGGGATGTCACGGGAACCGATCGGCGAGTGCGGTCATCCCCGGACAGGCCGCGGCGATCTCCTCCCACAGGGTCGTTTCCTTCGGACGCAGGTTTCTGGGAGCGCGGGGTGAGGGTACCGGCGATCTGGACGCTGTGCAGCGGCCTGGTCGACGTCTTCCGGCAGGGTGCCGACCCGCTGCAGGTTGCCGTCGGGGAGCGGTGTGTCGGCGAGGATCTTCTCGTCGGCATCCCGGCAGACGGCGCGGGGGGAAAGACCCCGGCCGCGAGGAGGCGGTGAACCTGCTGGCATTCACCTCTTCCGCGAAGCTGCCGGGTCTGGCTCTGGAGGAGATCCGCGAGTTGCTCGACGTACGTGAGGAGGGTGTGTGCGCCTCGGTGCGGGCGCGGATGCTGCCGCTGATCGCGGACCGGATCCGGGACACGGACGGTCGGGCCGCAGAACTGCGGCCTTTCTTCGCTCGCCTCGCCGGGGTCCATACGGCACTTTCCGGCCCGGCGCCAAAGGCCGCGTCCGGTCCGGACTGCGGCTGCACGACGGACGGTACGGCGCCGACGGCGGGTCCGGTGCCGCTCACGCTGTCCCCGTTCCGGCCTGCCGAGGCGCAGACTCCGGTGGAGGCGTGGCGGCAGGGCCGCCGCCGGTACCGCCGCCAGCGGCAGTCCGATACGGGAGGACGAGTCCACCGCGTTCCGACGGTCCTCGACCCTGCTGCGCCACGCGCCCCTCGGCGGTTCGTTCCACCGCGCCGTGCTCGACATCCGTCACCGTGGCACGCTCGAGTCCCACTCCCTCCGACTCGCGCGGCGAGCGCCGGCCTGGAATGGTCTGAGACACTGGTTACGACCCGCTGTCTCTCCGAGGGGAGGGCACCGCATGTCCCTCCCGGTGACCGTCGGTGTGGACGGGTCGCCCGAGAGCATCGCAGCCGCGGAATGGGCTGCACACGAATCGGAAATCCGCGGCGCGCCACTGCTCATCGTGCACGCGGACGAGTGGGCGGGAGCGGCGTTGCCGGGTGTCGGCCCTGATGCGCGGTGCCGCCGGGCCGATGAGCTGCTGGCCGAGACCGCGGAGTGCGTGCGACGGCAGCATCCCGCTCTTGAGATCGATACGCGGCAGCTGGCCGGACCGCCCGCGACAGCCCTGGCCGGTGCGGGTGCGGAGGCAGACCTCTTGGTGCTCGGTTCACGCGGCCTGAGCGGTCTCAGAGGCTTTCTCCTCGGCTCGGTCGGCATGGCGGCGATCGTCGCCACTCCGCGTCCCGTCGTGCTCGTACGGGTGCCGGGACGGTCCACCGTTCCCGCGTCGCGGCCCGCCGCGGCCGGTTCCTCGCGCGACGTGGTCGTGGGGGTGGACATCGATCAGTTCTTCGACCCGCTGCTCGACTTCGGATTCCACGAGGCCGCCGGCCGGGGCGCCCGCCTGCTCGCGCTGTATGGATGGTCGATTCCGCCCGTGGTCCGCGATGCCTCGGCCCTTGTGGCGGCGGAGCGGGAGATGGGGCCCGACATCGCGCGTCGCCTTGCGGCGGATCTGCGGCCCTGGCGGCTGAAGTTCCCCGCCGTGGACCTCGTGGAGCGATCGTGCGTGGGCGGCCCCGCGCAACTGTTGTTGCAGGCGGCGGAGAACGCGGAACTCGTGGTTGTGGGCCGACGTATGCGCAGGGGGGCCCTGGGCGCGCACGTCGGGTCCGTCGCTCATGCGGTGATCCACCACTGCGCCGTACCGGTTGCGGTCATCGCTCATGAGTGATCAGGCGGCCAGGATGCCGGGCCCGTGAACACCCTGGTGGCGGTGCCGAGCGCCCTGATGGCAGCCCTGTGTTTCGGGGTCGGGTCGGTGCTTCAGCACGAGGCGGCACGACGAGCACCCCCGCAGAAGGCCCTGCGTCTGCGGCTTCTGTTCGACCTGGTGCGTCGGCCGATGTGGCTGGTGGGGACGGTACTGTCCATCTCCTCGTTCGCTTTCCTGGCTCTGGCGCTGGCCTTCGGGCCGTTGGTCCTGGTGCTGCCGCTTGCGGCGACCGATCTCGTCTTCGCCCTGCCGTTGCTGGCTCTGCGGCGCGGGGAACGACTGAGCCGTTCCGAGGTGACCGGAATCGTCTGCACGGCGGGAGGCGTGGCGGTGTTCCTCGTGGCGCTCCCGCACTCTCCCTCGGGAACCTCGGCCGCGGCCGTACGCGACTGGGCGCTGGTGTTCGTGGCTGTTGTCGGCGTGGTCGTACTGCTGGCTGCCGTGGGAGCGAGCCGGCCGGGTCCGGTGCGGACGGCCTCGTACGCCGTCTGCGCGGCCGCGATGCTGGCTCTTCTCGACGCCCTGACCAGGAGCACGGCCGACCTGGTGCGGACAGGCGGTTTCGGGGCGCTTTTCCACTGGGAACTGTATGCGCTGATGGCCGTCGGAGTGACGGCTCTGGTGCTCTCGCAAAGTGCCTTCCAGGCGGGTTCCTTGGCCATCAGTCTGCCGATCATCGACACCCTGGAGCCGATCTGCGCCGTGGCCATCGGCGTGGCTGTCTTCGATGAGCAGCTCGCCGTCACGGTGTGGGCCCTGGCGGTGCAGATGGCGGGGGCAGCGGCGGCGGTGATCGGGATCGCGCTCCTGGGACGATCGCCGCTGGCGACGGACTGACGCGCCTCAGTCGTCGATGCCGTCACTGTTCGTCCCCATGGGCGTTCGCTCCGGGGCGGCTCCCGCTCGGCTCATCGCTGAGGTTCCGTGGGGGCACGTCGACGGACCGGCATGCGGCCCGGCGCGGGTGTGCGGGCGGAGGCCCAGTGGCGGCACCGCTGTCGTTTCACGGTGCGAGGGAGAAGTAGTTCTCTTCTTCCTGGGTGAAGTGCAGGCGCAGGACGGTGTTCAGGCCGTAGAGGCAGGAGCGCAGGTCGTCGAGTTGTTCGGGGGCCAGGCCGCTGCTTGTGCGGGCGAGCTGGAGGTGGGTGGCGATGCGGCGGGAGAGGCGTTCGATCTCGGTGTGCGCGCGGCTCATCGTGGCGGTGGCCTCGGGTCCCCCGAGGGTGGGGGCCAGCGCCGGGTAGAGCTGGTGCTCTTCGGCGTACTCGTGCGGCAGGAGTCGTTCGGTCAGCAGCCGGTGGGTTTCCTCCACGGCCGTCAGGGCGGTCGGGCCGGGGGTGTCGGAGAGCCGGTCGGCGGCGTCGCGCACGGAGTCGAGGACATCCCTCAGGTCGTCGTGTTCGGCCGCGAAGCGGTGGATGAGGGCTTCGGCGGCGGGGGTGAGGGCCGGACGCGCGGCCTGGTCGACGCGCAGGGCGCGCAGGGCGTTGAGGATCACGGCGACGTCGATGCCTTCCTGGAGCAGCGCGCCGACGGCGGGCGGGAGCAGACCGGCGGCCGCCGCCGCCATGGCTGCCAGCGACATGACCATGCCGCCGAGGGCGCTCTGCACGGCGATGCGGCGGGCGCGCTGGGCGATGGTGACGGCATCGGCGAGGCGGTCGACACGGTCGGTGGTCAGGACGATGTCGGCGGCTTCCGAGGAGGCGGTGGCGCCACGGGCGCCCATGGCGACGCCGACGTCGGCGGCGGCGAGGGCGGGGGCGTCGTTCACGCCGTCGCCGACCATGACGGTCACCGCGCGCGCACGCTCGTCGCGTACGGCGCTGACCTTGTCGGCCGGGCTCAGCTCGGCGCGTACGCCGTCGAGGCCGAGGACGGCGGCGACCTCGTGGGCGGGTGCGGCCCGGTCACCGGTGAGCATCAGGATCCGTTGGATGCCGGCCGCCCGCAGGTGGCGCAGGGTGCGCGGCGCGTCGTGACGCAGCGGGTCGCGCAACAGGATCGCACCGGCGAGGTGTCCGTCGAGGGTGAGCCAGGCGACGGCGGCGCCGTCGAGGAGCGCGCGGTTGTCGACCGCCTTCGACCATGTCGGCCGCGCGTCATCCGGAACGAGGCGCCCCACGGAGACCTCGTACCCGTTCACGGTGCCGGTGGCGCCCCGTCCGGGCTCCTCGGTGACGTCCGTCGGGACAGAGAGCTCAAGATCGCGTTCCCGAGCTGTGTCGACGATGGCCTGTGCCAGGACGTGCGGCGAGTATTGGTCGAGTGAGGCCGCCAGACGCAGGACTTCCGAGGGCGTGACGTCGGGGGCTGCCGTGACGTCGATGACGCGGGGGCGGCCGCGGGTGAGGGTCCCGGTCTTGTCGAGCAGGAGGGTACGGGCGCGGCCGAGGTTCTCCAGCGCTCCGCCGTCGCGAATGACCACGCCCAGGCGGGAGGCGCGGGAGAGACCCGAGACGATGGCGACCGGGGCGGCGAGCAGCAGAGGGCAGGGCGTGGCGACGACGAGGACGGCGACCGCGCGTACCGCGGAGCCGCTGATCAGCCAGGCCAGGCCCGCCACCGCAAGGGACAAGGGCAGGAACCAGGCCGCGTACCGGTCGGCCAGCCGCACGACCGGCGCGGACTCGGCCCCGGCCTGGCGGGCCAGGCGCACGATCCCGGCGTACGTGCTGTCCTGCTCGGTGGCGGTGGCCCGCAGTTCGAAGGCGCCGCCCGCGTTGACCACGCCGCTGCGGACCGGCTCGCCCCGGGGCTGCTCGACCTGCATGGACTCACCGGTGAGTACCGACTCGTCCAGGACGGCGGCCGCGCTCTCCACACGGCCGTCGACGGGTACGACCTCACCGGGGCCGACGACGAGCAGGTCACCGACGGCGACCTCGGCTGTCGGCACCGTGACCACCCCGGCGTCCGTGCGGCGGCGCGCCGAGCGCGGCGCGTGCTCCAGCAGGACGCGCAGATCGTGCGAGGCGCGCCGCTGGGCTGCGGCTTCGAGCGTGCGGCCGGTGGCGAGCATGAGGGCGATCAGGGCGCCGGCCAGGTACTCGCCCACGGCCAGCGTGCCGCCGAGCGCGAGCACGGCGATCAGGTCCACGCCCGCCTGCCCGCGCCGCAGCGCGGCGAGCACCCACATCACCGCGGGCACGATGGCGGCGACGGTTCCCAGAGCCCAGAACAGGTCCGACAGATCCTGCGCGCCGACGAGCCAGGCGACGCCGCCGCCGACCAGCGCCGCCGCGGTGACGGCCAGGAGGACCGGTTCGAGACGTAGGGAGGTGATCGCCGTGGTGATGCGGCGCAGCCGTGCTGCGGTGGGATTCATGGCGTACCTCGATCCGTGCGGTGTGGTGACCGCGGGGCTCGGTCCTTCCATCTCACCGTGGCAGTGACCTCGACGGCAGGGGCCGACCGGCCCTTCTGCCGGGCCGGACGGCAGGGCCCGGCGCGCACGCCTGGCAGGTCCGTTACGTGCACGGGGCAGCGGACATCGTCCGTGAACAGCGCTCCTTGCCGTGTCCCGGCGACAAGTTCGTGTACGAGGCTTCGTGCGGAGTGACCGGATCGGGGAGTGCCGTCTCGTCGTAGTGCACATCGGCGCCGGAGAAGACTGCGTCAGCGGAGACGTGCACCAGCCGGATGCCCCCGCCGCACCGTCGCCTCAGCCGGGCGGACGGAACCGTCGGCGGTGACGCCCATTCGGCGTCACCGATGGCCGCGTTGATCAGTACGCTGGGCGCTACCCTGCCGAGGGCCAGCTCGATTTGTTCGGCGTCGCGGAGGTCCAAGCGGTGCCACGAGACGCCAGGGGCTTCGCCGGGTCGGGAGTTGAAGGTCGCGGCTGCCGGGCGGCCTGCGGAGATTGCCTGCCGTACCAACTTGGTCCGCAGGAACCCGCTGCCGTCGCCTCATTGGACTCAGACGCTTCGAGCGGGCGGAACAGATCATTGAGGGGCACTGTCTCGACGGGTTCCTTCTTGGCGAGCTCTCTGCGGCTCTCGGACTTGCCGGCCACTGCAAGGAGGCTGAGCGCCTGGCTCGCCGGGCGTACGAGGTGAGCGGTAACCGGAACGGTCAGCGCAGCCTGGTTTACCACCCTGCTGACGCTGGGCATGCGCCACCCGGCGCACGCATTTACTCATGGGCCGCCGACACCGGAGACCCAGTCGTCGCGCGGTGGCTCACTGCGTACCACGAAGCCCGCGGCGATCGGATCGCGGCAGAGCGGCGAGGCCGTGTTTTAGAAGTGGGCTTCGCCGCTCGTCCTGCGCCGTGATGATCGCGGTGTGGGGCGAGGGGATCTTTCTGATGGTCAGTGGGCTGTGCTGGAACCAATGCTGCCGGTGGCGGTGTCGGGGCGGCCGCCGTCGGGCCGGCGAAGGCTCATCGACAGGATTCGGTGGCGGGTGCGGACTGGTGCTCCGTGGAGGGACCTCCCGTCGGAGTACGGGCCGTGGCAGACGGTCTATGGGCTCTTCCGCCGCCGGCAGCGTGACGGCACCTGGCCTGCACTCACCATCTGGATGGCCGCCCGTGACCTCTCCGGACGGCCAACCAGGCAGGTCGGCGAGTTCTAGAACCAACGCCGTTCAGTTAAGGGTGGGGGTTGTTCGTCAAGGCCGGTGAACGAGGCAGCGGAGCTGCTGTAGAAGAGGGTTGTCCTCCAAGACATCC
>NZ_JBSGTX010000121.1:0-14029 GCF_053607625.1 Streptomyces sp. NPDC055103 | reverse complement strand
ATCCACACCGAACCCGGAAGGCCCTCACCCGTTCAAGCAGTCTCAGCCGAGACCTGCATCACCCGTCCACAACCTCCCGGGGCAATACACCTAGCGGAGGTTCTCGGTGATGTCGTAGTCGTCACCGATGATGCGGATACTGGTGAGGCCGACGGGCTTCTGGGTCGAACTCCGCACCTGGTTGATCGCGGATCTCGCCATTCCCTCGTCGTGATCACGAAGGCGGACGATCACGGCGTCGGCGCCCTGTTTCCAGCCGCTCTGGATCTCCTTGGCAATGGAGTTCCGTGCGTTCTTGCCCTGTGGCGACACGTCCTTGAACTTGGTACGGATTCCGTCGACCCAGGCGTCGAACGACCCGATCCCGCCGGGTGCCCAGTTCGACTTGTTCCGGGAATCGCCTCGGGCGACCACGTTGTGCCCCTCCTTGGCGAGCTTCCACGCGATTTCGAACTCATGGTCCTTGAACGCGAGCGGGACGTTCTTGTTCTTGAGGTTCGGCTGAGTCGCGTCGGCGAAAGTCCAGGACTCGTCGATCCGGCTCAGGACGTCCTTGACGTGATCGTCCCATCCGTCGCGCAGCTCGTAACCGAAGAACTCGATGCCGTTCTCCTCGGTGTAGCTATTCCACTTGCAGCCCATCCTCTCCCGGCCGGCGCCCCGGCAGCCCAACTCCATCGCGTCGCGGTACCTGTCCAGGACCTCGCCGTACTCGTGCTTCTCCAGCACCCAGATCTCGAAGAAGCGCCGCTCCCGCTGCTTGTGCGCGAGCTTCGCGTTGGTCCGCTCCTGCCGCTGCGCCTGGTCCTGGGTGGCGTAGGTGAGTGTCTTCTCGTATGGATCGTCCGTGTAGTCCTGACCGCCGACGTCCCAGCCGGTCGTGGTGCTGTACCGGCACGTCACCCCGAATTCGGCGCATTCGGCCGGCTTGCGGCCGGTCGGGTCCGAGAGCGTGACGGGGTTGTTGTTGGAGTACGTGTACCCGTGGGTCTGCTGCGGGTCGGCGAGGTCCATGACCGGGTCGACGGAGACGAAGCGGCCGATGGTCGGGTCGTACTCGCGGGCGCCGAGGTGGGTGAGGCCGGTGTCGGCGTCCTTGGTGCCGCCGACGAAGCCCTTGTCGCCGCGCCAGGCGGTCGGCTGGGTGCCGCGGGTCTCGCCGAAGAGGCCCGTCTTGCGCCGGACGACGGTCTGGACGGCGTCGGCCGAGACCTGGGTGGAGCCGGTGCCGTGGTGGTCGTTGAAGACGAAGGTGAGCTTGCCGGCGCTGCGCATCGCGACGGTCTGGCCGTCGACGCTGTAGTAGCGGGTGCCGGTGACGGTGCCGGTGGTCTTGTCGAGCTTGAGCTCGTTGCCGCCGGGCAGGTAGAGCGTGGTGCCCGTCGAGTCCGTACGCAGGAGCCGGGCGCCCTCGGCGTCGTAGACGTAGCTGCTGGTCCTGGTGCCCTGGACGACCGACGCGAGCCGGCCCTCGTCGTTCCAGACCAGGGTCTGCAGCGCGGCGGCGCCGATCTTGCGGGTCTCGGTGTTGCCCGAGCCGTCGTAGGTGAAGGTCTCCTCGTGCGGGTCGGTGCCGGTCTGGGTGACCTTGGGCAGGTTGTGCTTGCCGGCGGTCGGGGCGGCGTAGGTGCGCAGGGTGTCCGCGGTGGGGCCTGAGGCCGTCTTGTGGTCGGTCTCGGTCTTGCGGTTGCCGGCGGCGTCGTAGGTGTACGAGGTCCAGTAGGCGTCCTGGCCGCCGACGACCGAGGTCGAGGGAGCCGCGGCGCAGGTCTCACCGGTGTTGGTCCATGCCTCGGTGATGCGGCGCAGCGCGTCCGTCGTGAAGCACTGGGTGTCGGTGGTGCGTGCGGCGTCCTGGCCGTAGGCGGAGGCGATGGAGGTGACGGCGCCGGAGGGGTCGTAGGAGTACTTCACGTCCTCGATGCGCTGGGGTGCCACCTCCCGGTCGAGGTAGGAGCGGGTGAGCTGTCCGGTGTGCTCGTCGAACTGCCTGGAGGCCCAGAGGTGCTGGCCGAAGGCCCCGTACTCCTGCTTGACGTTCCGGCCGTAGTGGTCGTACGTGTTCGCGGAGATGAGCTGGTAGGCGCCGGCACCGACGGTCTTCAGCAGTCCGGCGCCCGCCGTGTAGGAGTTGGCCAGCTTCTCCGCGGGCAGCCCGCCGGCGGCGGGCTGCATCACCCACATGATCTGCCCGGTGTTGGCGTTGTAGGAGTTGGTCCACTTGTAGGCGCCCGCCAGTGCCGTCTGGCCCGTGACGGACGGGATGGTCACCTGCTGGAGGACCGGCTGGTAGAAGGCGTTGTAGGAGGTGGTGGCGGACTCGTACGCCTGGCCGTTGACCCAGCGGACCGACTTGGCGGGCCGGCCCTTGCCGCTGGTGGCGGTGTCGTAGGTCCACTCCGCGAGGAGCGTCGTGCCCTTCTTGAGGGCGGTCGGACGGCCCAGCGCGTCGTATGTGGTGTTCAGGGTGATCAGACGGCCGTCGGTGATGGCCGTCACCTGGTCGCCCTGGTCGTAGGTGTACTTCGAGGTGCCCTTGTCCGGGTCGTCGAGCTGGCTCAGCCGCCCCCGGGCGTCGTAGGTGTACGTCCACGTCGCGCCCGAGGGGTCGACCGTCGTGGCGACGCGGCCGCGCTTGTCGTAGGTGTACGTGGAGGTCTGCCCGGCCGACAGGTCCGTGGTCGTGTACTGCTTGTGTGCGACGGTGCGTCCGAGGGCGTCGACCTCGGTCGTCGTGGCGGTGCCTCCTCGGGGCGGGACCACCGTGGTGGTGTCACCGGTGTAGGAGGTGGTGACGCGCTTGGTCTCGTCGCCGAACCGCTTCGAGATCACGGCGGTGACCCGGCCCGCGCCGTCGTACTCGGTGTCCGTGGACGCCGGGTAGTTCAGCGCCTCACCCGTGGCCAGTACCGGCTCCGCGGCGCCGGTCGCGAAGAACCGGCCGGAGGAACGCCAGGCAAGGCCGCGCGTGTCGTAGAACGTCTCCGTCATCAGCCGTCCGGCGCCGTCCGGCGACGGCTCCTGCGTCTGGCGGGGCCGCAGCAGGCCGTCCGAGAAGGCGTAGGCCCGTACGGTAGGTGGAGTCGTGGCCGAGGGTCTTCGTGGCCGTGACTACGGGGCCGTCCTTGCGGACCGTGTACTCGAACACGTGGTTCGGGGAGTCCGGGTAGGTCGCGGCCGCACGGGTCGGAAGCCAGACCCCGGTCACCCGGCCGAGAGCGTCGTACGCGGAGGACGTCACCCTGTTGTTGGCGTCGGTGACCTGTGTGGGCTGACCCCGCAGGGGGTCCATCACCGAGGTCTCGGTGTGGCCCTTGGGGTTGGTGATGGTCACCGTGGTCGCCCGCCTCCCGGAGGCGGGCGAGTAGGCGGTCCGGGTCACGTTGCCGTAGGCGTCGGCGGCGGCGGTCTGCCGGCCGTGAACGTCGTAGCAGAGCTGCAGGCCGTCCGTTCCGCAGATGCTCGGGACGCTGTTGACGACGTCGTAGCCGTCGCCCTTGCCGTTGATCCGGTCCGTCTTCGTGATCAGACCGGCTCCCGGCAGGGTGCCGAGGGCTCCGCCGTCGTAGTAGGTCCGGACGTCGTTAATGACGTCACCGGGCCGGGAGACGGTCGCCCCACAGGCGACGGCCACGGTCTCGACCCGGCTGACCCGGTCAAGGATGCCCTTCCCGGTGTTGCGGGCGTAGCTCTTGGTGGTGCACTGCTCGTCGCCGGGCTTGACCTTGTCGCCGGTGAACGACTCGGTGGCGATCATGCCGTAGCTGTCGAAGGTGCGCGTCAGCTCGGTGGTACGGGTGCCGCCGGTGACGGCCGTACGGGCGGTCTCGCTCTCGACGCCCGTCCGGTAGGACACCAGCGCCGGCAGACCGGCCCGGACGCGGGTGGCCACCGCGGCCGAGCGCCACGGGGCGTAGGAGGTCGACGTCACCGGTTTCGACGTGTCGTCGCCGTTGTACGTCAGGTTCTCGCGGACCATGCCCGCGAACTCGGGGCGGTCGGTTTCCCCGACGCCCGCGGAGTCCTTGACGACCGCGCCGTCGATGCCACGGAAGTAGCGGGCCTCGGTCAGGGTGCGGGGGTCGTCGGCCGCGCCCGTACGGGTCTGGACCCGCTCGTAGCCGCGGGCGACCGAGTAGGTCCGCTCCTCCGCCTTGGTGAACTCGCTCTCGTTCTTGGCCCAGGCGGCTCCGTCGAGGTAGGAGTACGAGGTGACCGCCGGAGCGGACGGCGCGTCCGAAGACGGCCGACGCCGCGAGTTCGCTTGCTAAAGCGTTTCACGCCCCACCCCTCATGAATGATCAACACAATTCAGGCGCAGGTTAACAGCCGCTCGACCTGATTCGGTGACTCTGATCGGGCATGTGTGACTGAAGGGAGGTCAATCATGATCTTGCTGGGGAATGTGGTTTAAGGGTTCAGATCGACATGAAAGTGCAGGTGGGGGGCAGGGGGCGTCGTGACGCGTGGGGGTGCCTCCGGAGTTTTTGGCGGTCGAATGGCGGACGCGAGGGAATTTCTCGTGCGTGATTCCGTGGGTTTCGGTGAAACGCGACAAGGGCAGCGGAAGGCTGCCCTTGTCGGTGTGTGGCCGTGGCTGCTGCGGCAGCTTCCCGCTCAGGCGCTGAGCGGGAACTCGCCCCCCAGCTGGTGGAAGACCGCGCTGTTGAAGTCGAAGGCGCGCTTGCACTCGTCGACGATCCGCTGCTTCTCCAGGTCGTCGGCGTTCACCCCGTCGAGCAGCTCCCGGTAGGACCGCTTGAACGCGGCCGGGTTGCCGATCTCCTCGAAGACGTAGAACCGCACGCCGTCGCCCTTGCGCGTGAAGCCCCAGGTCCGCTCCGCCTTGTCGCGGATGATCTGGCCGCCCGACAGGTCGCCCAGGTAGCGCGTGTAGTGGTGGGCCACGTAACCGGCGGGCCAGTCACGGGCGCACTCGGCGACCCGCTCGGCGTACGCGACGGTGGCGGGCAGCGGGGACACCCCGGCGCGCCAGTCGGGGCCCCGCAGATGGGCGAGGTCCTGCTCGAGGGCGGCCGTGCGGAACAGCTCGGTCTGTATGAACGGCCCGGCGACCGGGTCGTCGCGCAGCGCCTCCGCGCCGTCCTCCAGGGCGCGGTACACGAACCACAGCTGCTCCGTGTAGCGGGCGTAGGCGTCGACGGCCAGGCGTCCGCCCAGGAGGTCGCCCATGAAGGACGACGTCTCCGCCTCCGTGTGCTGCTCGTGCGAAGCCGTACGGATGAGCGTGGAGAAGGGCGTGTCCAAAGCGTGCCTCCGGGACCGATGGGACGGGAACCAGTGCCGATCCTGCCAAGTTAGGCATACCTAAGTCAACTGGTTCCCGACGTCCTGTCGGTAAAGACGTACCCGTTCGAAGGGTCAGGGCAACGTCAGGATCTCGGCCCCGTTCTCCGTCACGACGAGCGTGTGCTCGAACTGGGCCGTCCGCTTGCGGTCCTTGGTGACCACGGTCCAGCCGTCGTCCCACATGTCGTAGTCGTGGGTGCCCAGCGTCAGCATCGGCTCGATGGTGAAGGTCATGCCGGTCTTGATCTCGGTGGTGTGGTGGGGCGAGTCGTAGTGCGGGACGATCAGGCCGGAGTGGAACGACGAGTTGATGCCGTGCCCGGTGAAGTCCCGGACGACCCCGTAGCCGAAGCGCTTGGCGTACGACTCGATGACCCGCCCGATGATGTTGATCTGGCGGCCCGGCCGGACGGCCTTGATGGCCCGGTTCAGGGACTCCCGAGTCCGCTCGACGAGGAGGCGCGACTCCTCGTCGACGTCGCCGCAGAGGTAGGTGGCGTTGTTGTCGCCGTGGACGCCGTTGATGTACGCCGTGACGTCCAGGTTCACGATGTCGCCGTCCCGCAGCACCGTGGAGTCCGGGATGCCGTGGCAGATGACCTCGTTGACCGAGGCGCAGAGCGACTTCGGGAAGCCGCGGTAGCCGAGGGTCGAGGGATAGGCGCCGTGGTCGCACATGTACTCGTGTGCGACCCGGTCGAGTTCGTCGGTGGTGACACCCGGAGCGATGTGCTTGGCGGCCTCCTCCATCGCCTGCGCGGCGATGCGGCCGGCGATCCGCATCCGCTCGATGGTGTCGGAATCCTGCACCTCGGGCCCGCTGTACGGGGCCGGGGCGGGCTTCCCGACGTACTCGGGGCGGCGGATGGAACCCGGGACGGAGCGGTGGGGGGAGAGCTCCCCCGGAACGAGAAGCGACTGGCCAGACATGTCAGCGAGTCTAACGACCGCGTCTGGGGTTGCGGCGTGGGCGGCAGAGTTCATCAGTGTTTCTCAGTTTTTCTCAGCTTCTCTTTGTTACGTTCTTCGCATGCGACTCAGTGATTGGGCACGCCTCCAGGGCGTTCACTATCAGACCGCCTGGAAGTGGGCGCGCGAGGGCAAGATGCCTGTACCGGTAATGAAGACGCCGACTGGTCGGTATCTTGTCCTTGCCGGGGGTGATCGAACTGCCGGAGACGTCGCCCTGTACGCCTGTGTTGCCTCCGCCGACCAGAAGCTTGATCTTGACCGGCAGGTCGCCCGGCTGACCGAGTGGGCCACCGGCAACAAGCTGGCAGTCGCTCGCGTGGTCTGCGAGGTCGGATCAGATCTGAAGGGTGCCCGGCCGAAGCTGAAGCGCCTCCTCGCCGACCCGGACGTGTCCGCGATCGTGGTGGAACGCCGGGACCGGCTCGCTCGGTTCGGGGTGGAGTACATCGAGGCGGCACTGTCGGCGCAGGGCCGCACCGTGCGCGTCGTGGATGAAGGGGAAAGGCAAGACGATCTGGTCCGCGACATGGCCGACGCGCTCACGGCGTTTTGTGTTCGCCTGTATGGCAGGCGCACCGCCCGCGACCGGGTGAAGAAGGCCCTCGCCGCAGCGGCGGAGGGCGACGCGTGAGCCACAGACAGGGTCTTCGCTTCGAACTCGCCCCTACGGACGAGCAGGTGGTCGCTATGGGCGGCCACTGCGGCCTTTCGCGAGTGGTGGAGAACTTCTGTCTGGAGACCGTGCGGAAGAAGTGGGCGCAGCGCAAGGCTGAGGAGTCTTACGGCATCACAGGGTGCGACCTCACCAAGGTGCCGTGGTCGGCCCCGGCGCTGGAGAAGGAGTGGCGCGCTGCGCACGCTGAGCGGTACCCGTGGTTCTCCGAGGGGAAAATGTCATCCCGCGTGCCGAAGGAAGCGTGCAGGGTACGAGCCGTCGGGTTTTCCAACTATCTCAAGTCGAAAAAGGGCGAGCGCCGTGGTGCCCGGATGGGATTCCCGAAGTGGCGCAAGCGTAAGCACGGCTCCCGCTTCCGGTACGACGCCGACCGAGCCAAGCCGCTGGATGCGCGGACCGTGCGCCTGCCCGCGATCGGGGACGTCGCCGTGCGTGAAGACATGTCGTGGCTCACTGACCGCATGGCCACCGGCCAGGGCCGCGTACTCGGCGCCACCGTCCGCGAGCAGGCCGGACGCTGGTGGATCTCCTTCCAGGTCGAAATCGGCCGGGACGACATCAACAAGCGCCGCCAGACGGACGCCGATGCTCCCGCCTGTGGCATCGATCTCGGCTTGAAGACCTTCGCCGTCGTCAAGAACGCGGATGGCACCACCGAGGAGATCCATGCACCCAAGCCGCTGGAAGCAGCACAGCGCGCACTCGGACGGGCGAACCGCAAGCTGGCCCGTTCGAGCGAGCACTCGAAGAACCGGGCCAAGGCCCGGCGGCGTGTCGGCCGACTGCACCTTCGGGTCGCTGACCGGCGCCGGGACTTTCTGCACAAGACCACCACCAGGCTGACGAGAACCAAGTCCGCCATCGCCGTGGAGACCCTGAGCATCCGGGGAATGGTCAAAAATCGCAGGCTGGCCCGCACCATCAGCGATGCCGGGTTCGGTGAGTTCGTCCGCCAGCTCGACTACAAGGCCGATTGGTACGGCTCCCGCATCTGGAAAGCCGACCGCTGGTTCCCTTCCTCCAAGAGGTGCAGAGACTGCGGTCGGATCAACCGCTCCCTGGCTCTGGCCGACCGAACGTGGGTGTGCCCCGGCTGCGGTGCACAGTCCACGACCGGGACGAGAAGGCGGCCGGGAACCTGCTCGACGCGATGCTCGCCGACCGCACAGCTTCACCGGAAGCCCTCGCCGGGAAGTTCCCCGGAGAGAATAAACGCCTCGTGGAGACCACGTAAGACCTTGCTCTTCGGAGTTGGCAGCGGTCGATGAAGCAGGAAGAGTCTCGGTGTAAGAATCACTGGAATTCATGCAACGGCAGCATGGTCTCGGAGGAAGGAGCCGACGACGATGGCCCTGTTCAAGAAGCGCACCGTGGGCAAACCGGGCGAGTGGTACTACTGCCTGCAGCACAAGAAGGTCGAGGAGGGTCCCGAGTGCCCGGCGAAGAACCGATTCGGCCCGTACGCCAGCCGTGAGGAGGCCTCCCACGCCATGGAGACCGCCCGCGAGCGGAACCTGGAGTGGGAGACCGACCCGCGCTGGCACGAGGGCGGACGCCCGGACGGCGACCCCCAGGCTTAGGCCTGGGCGTGACCTCAGGAGGGGGTCGGGACCGTTCAGACGGCCCCGGCCCCCTCCTGGGCCGCGACGGCCTCCTGCTGGGCCTTGCGGCGCAGCGAGTCCTCGTCCGTGTCCGCGTCGTACGTGAGCAGCTTCGGCAGCGCCAGACAGAGCAGCCCCACCGAGGCGACACAGGCCACGCCGCCCGACCAGACGGCCGCCCTGGTGCCGGTCCACCCGGCCATCACGCCCGCCCGGACCTGGCCCAGCTGCGGGCCGACGCTGTAGGAGAGCACCTCGATGCCGGCGAGCCGCCCGCGCAGCTCCTCCGGGATCGTCTGGTTCCAGATCGTGGCCCGGCCGAGTCCGCTCAGCATGTCGCCGGCGCCCGCGAAGGCCAGGCAGAGCAGCACGAGCCAGACGTTCCCGAACCAGCCGGCCGCCGCGATCGCCAGGCCCCAGCCGGCCGCGCCCCCGACCACGAGCAGCCCGTGCCGCCGCACCTTCGACGTCCAGCCGCTGGTCAGACCGAGCACCAGCGAGCCGACCGAGCCCGCCGCGTACATCAGGCCGAGGGACCAGTCCGCGTCCAGCTCGTCCGCGAGGAACGGGAAGATCGTGTTCGGGAAGGCGAAGAACATCGCCGCGAGATCGATCGCGTACGTGCCGAGCAGCACCGGCCGCGACCAGGCGTACCGCGCGCCCTCCGCGATGCCCCGCAGCGAGGGCTTCTCCGCGTCGTGCGCGGGCGGCGCGGGGGAGAGCCGGCGGCACATCAGCACCGAGGCGGCGAAGCCGACGATCGTCACCGCGTACGCCGGGGCGTGACCCGCCAGCGCGACGACGAGTCCCGCGATCGACGGGCCCGCGATGGAGCCGATCTGCCAGCGCAGCGAGTTCAGGGCGGCCGCGGCCGTCTGGTGCTCGTGCGGCACGATCCGGGCGAGCAGCGAGTCGAGCGCCGGCCGCTGGAGCCCCGCGAGCGCGGAGACCCCGGCGGCGACCACGTACAGCGGCCACAGCATCGGCTCCGGCAGCAGCGCGTTGAGCAGCAGGAGCAGGGCGAGCACACCGAGCCCCGCCTCCGTCCCCACGATCACCTTCCGCCGGTCGACCGCGTCGGCGAGGGCGCCGCCGTACAGCCCGAAGACGATCAGCGGCACCAGCTCGACCGCGCCCATCGCACCGACGGCGAGCGGCGAGTTCGTCAGCTCCTTGATCTGGAGCGGCAGGGCGATCATCGCCATCGCACTGGCGAAGTACGTCACGAGCCCCTGGCTCCAGAGGAGCCGGAAGTCGCGCGACGCGCGCCAGGGCGCCAGATCCGGGAGGAGGGCGGAGAGCTTGGACGTGGGGGAGGACACGAGGGGTCATGTTCCGGCCGGAGGACGCCCGAGGCAACCGAATATGCCGGTCAGCGGGCCGCCGAGCCCAGGAGCGGACCCCTTCCCGCCCCTCCCGCCTGCCCTACCAGCGGGCCGGCGGCGGCGCCGTCAGACGGTCGGCGAGGTCCGAGAGCCGGTCCCGGAAGCGGCGGCTCCCGCGCGGCGACGGCAGGCTGTTCTCCCCGGCCGCCGCGCTCACCAGGTGCTGCACCGTGTCCAGGTCGACCTCCGCGCCCTCCGCCACCGTGAGCGTCTCGTGGGCAAGACCCCGCACCTCCGCGTCGCCGCCGTCGAGCGAGAGCACCGTCGCCCCCGCCCGCCGGGCGTCGTGCACCCGCTGGAGCAGTCCCGCGTCCGGCCGCTCCGGCGCCACCATCAGCAGCGTCGCCCCGCGCCCCGCCGCCTCCAGGCGGCCGAGACCGACCGCCAGATGCGCCGGATCACCGGGCCGCACCCGGTGCCGCACGAGCGTGGGCGCCAGCTCCGGCAGCCCCGACCAGGCCGACTCGTCCACGAGGTGCGCCGCCAGGTGCCAGGGCTCGTACTCCTCCGTGCCGACCAGCAGCAGCCCGCCCCGGTGCGGCACGACCGAGGACCGGAGCGCCCCCGCGAAGCGGCGGGCCGCCCCGGGCCACTCCGTCCCGGCGAGCACTTCCCGCAGCAACGCGACCCGTACGGCATCCATGAGGAGGCATCCTGCCGCAGACGCGCCCCGGGAGTGGCCGGTTGTGGTGGGTTCCACCCCTACGGGACGGGCCCCTGCCACCGGACCGGTCGGTAATGTCGGCCCATGACTTCCACCGACTCCACTGCCCCCACGGCCTCCACCACCACTCCCCGGCCGGCCCCCAAGGACCCGTGGGACCTCCCCGACGTCTCCGGGCTCGTCGTCGGCGTCCTCGGCGGCACCGGCGAGCAGGGCCGCGGCCTCGCCTACCGGCTCGCCAAGGCCGGCCAGAAGGTGATCCTCGGCTCCCGTGCCGCCGACCGCGCGCAGGCCGTCGCCGAGGAGATCGGCTTCGGCGTCGAGGGCGCCGACAACACCGAGTGCGCCCGCCGCAGCGACATCGTGATCGTCGCCGTGCCGTGGGACGGGCACGCCAAGACCCTGGAGTCCCTGCGCGAGGAGCTCGCCGGGAAGCTCGTCGTCGACTGCGTCAACCCCCTCGGCTTCGACAAGAAGGGCGCCTACGCCCTCAAGCCCGAGGAGGGCTCCGCCGCCGAGCAGGCCGCCGCGCTCCTCCCGGACTCCCGGGTCGCGGCCGCCTTCCACCACCTCTCCGCGGTCCTCCTCCAGGACGCCTCCCTGGAGGAGATCGACACGGACGTGATGGTCCTCGGCGAGGAGCGCGCCGACGTCGAGCTCGTCCAGGCCCTCGCCGGCCGCATCCCCGGGATGCGCGGCGTCTTCGCCGGCCGCCTGCGCAACGCCCACCAGGTCGAGTCGCTCGTCGCGAACCTGATCTCGGTGAACCGCCGCTACAAGGCCCACGCGGGACTGCGGGTCACCGACATCTGAGCCGTCCCCCGGCCCCGAGGGAAGGCCGGGCGGGAGGCATGGGGGACACTGGACGGGCACCAGCAGCCGTACCCGGACAGGAGCCGTCCCCCATGCCCCGCCTCGCCCTCTACGCCCTCGTGGTCTGCGCCCTGGCCGTCGCCGCGGCCGTCGTCTCCTTCGTCCAGGGCAGCTTCCTGGGCGTGATCTGGATCCTCCTGGCGGGCCTCTCCTCCAACATGGCCTGGTACTACGTCCGCCGCGCGAAGGTCGAGAAGCAGGCCGCCGCACAGCAGGCCTGAGCCCGGCCGCCGCACAGCAGGCCTGAGCCCGGCCGCCGCACAGCAGGCCTGAGCCCGGCCGCCGCACAGCAGGCCTGAGCCCGGCCGCCGCACGGCAGGCCTCGGCCCGGCCGCCGCCCAGCAGGCTCAGACCTGGCAGAACTCCGGCGTCTCCTGCCAGAACCGGAACAGCTGCGAGCCGCAGTACCGGTTCTCCTCCGGCACCCCGAGGGCCTGCATCAGCGCGTCGATCGCGTCGAAGAAGGCGTCGTTGACCGCCGGCACGAACAGCAGCGCGATCACGATGAAGAAGCCGTACGGCGCGTACGGCTCGATCTGCCGCTTCACCTTGTACGAGAGCCAGGGCTCCACGACCCCGTAGCCGTCGAGACCCGGCACCGGCAGGAAGTTCAGGAGCGCCGCCGTCACCTGGAGGAACGCCAGGAACGCCAGCGCGTACCGGAAGGCCGTGGGCACGCCGTCCAGCGCGTCGAGCCAGAACGGCGCCGTGCAGACCAGCGCGAACAGGACGTTCGCCAGCGGTCCGGCCGCCGAGATGAGGCTGTGCTTCCAGCGCCCCTTGACCCGGCCCTGCTCGATGAAGACCGCCCCGCCCGGCAGACCGATCCCGCCCATGATCACGAACAGCACCGGCAGGATGATGCTCAGCCACGCGTGCGTGTAAGCGAGCGGGTTCAGGGTCAGATAGCCCTTCGCCCCGACCGTGATGTCCCCGCCGTGCAGGGCCGTGCGGGCGTGCGCGTACTCGTGGAGGCAGAGCGACACCACCCACGCCGAGGTGACGAAGAGGAACACCGCCACACCGGGCGAGGCGGCGAAGTCCGTCCACACCGCCCAGCCGGTGACGGCCATGACGGCGAGGATCGCCAGGAAGACGGGACTGATCCGCCGTTCGTGGCGCCGGTTGGTGGCCGTGGTCATCGCGGGAACTCCCAGGGGACGGAGGACTGGTGTGCGGGAAACGTACCGGGTCCCGACGGGAGTTCCGGGCCGGGCGGCGGGGCCGGGGCCGGGGCCGCGGGCTTCTCGCGGAGAATGGGTCCGTGCGTTACTCCCTGCTCGGCCCGACCCTCGCCCACACGCCCGACGGCGCCGACGTGCCCGTCGGCGGACCGCGGGTGCGCGCGCTGCTCACCGTCCTCGCCCTGCGGGCCGGCCGGACCGTGCCCGTGACGGAGCTCGTCGACGAGGTCTGGTACGGCGACGAGCCGCCCGCCGACGCGGTCGCCGCGCTCCAGGCCCTCGTCGGACGGCTGCGCAGGGCCCTTGGCCGTACGGCCGTGATCTCGGCCGACGGCGGCTACCGGCTCGACGCCCGCCCCCGGGACGTCGACGCCCACCGCTTCGAGCGGCTCACCGTCGAGGGCGTGGCCGCGCTCGGCGCGGCAGAAGCGGGGCGGGCCGACGCGGGGCGTGCTGACGCGGGGCGGGTCGACGCCCGGCGGGTCGACGCGGGGCGGGCCGCCGCCCTCCTCGACGAGGCCCTCGGTCTGTGGCGCGGGCCCGCCCTCGCCGATCTGCCGGACCGGGAAGCGGAGGCCGCCCGCTGGGAGGCCCGCCGCCTCGACGCCCGCCGTGCCCGGCTCGGCGCCGCCCTGGCCCTCGGCGAGGCGGCCGCCGCCCTCCCCGAGCTGACCGCCCTCAGCGCCGCCCACCCGCTCGACGAGCCCCTCCAGACCCTCCGTATCAGGGCCCTGCGGGACACCGGCCGCGCGGCCGAGGCCCTCGCCGCGTACGAGTCGGTCCGCCGCGCCCTCGTCAACCGCCTCGGCACGGACCCCTCCCCGGCCCTGCGCGCCCTCCACGCGGAGCTGCTCGCCCCGGCGCCGACCGCGCGGACGGAGACCCCGAGGACAGAGGCGCCGAAACCGGCCGTGCCCGGAAACCTCCGCGCCCGGCTCACCAGCTTCGTCGGCCGGGACGAGGACATCACCGCCCTTCAGGAGTCCCTGCGGACGGCCCGGCTCGTCACTCTGCTCGGGCCCGGCGGCGCCGGGAAGACGCGGCTCTCGCAGGAGGCGGCCGAGCGCGGGGCCGAGGCCTGGCCGGACGGCGTGTGGGTGGCCGAGCTCGCCCCCGTCACCGACCCGGAGGCCGTCCCCGAGGCCGTACTCGTGGCCGTCGGCGCCCGGGAGACCGTGCTGCGCGGCGCGGGGGCCGAGGAACTGCGCGGCGGCGACGACCCGCTCGACCGGCTCGTCGAGCACTGCGCCGGACGGCGGATGCTCCTGCTCCTCGACAACTGCGAGCACCTCGTCGCGGCCGCCGCCGGACTGGCCGAGACCCTGCTCGCCCGCTGTCCCGGTGTGACGGTCCTGGCGACGAGC
>NZ_JBSGTX010000120.1:0-14647 GCF_053607625.1 Streptomyces sp. NPDC055103 | reverse complement strand
CTGCTGTCCGAGTTCCCTTACCGCACACCGGACATGACGTCACGTCACGCACGAACCCGGCGAACCCGACCAACCTCGACTACGCAATGCCCCTGACCCCGAGGCCACCATGATCTATCTCGCCGACCACGTCGCTCAGGGCCGCCTGCCTGATGCATGAGACGCGGCAAATTCGCTGGTCAAGGCAGTGCTCGATCTGCAGAATCAGCAGAATGCCGCGCTTCTTGTGTGACCATTGCCGACACCCCCTCACCGGACCAGTCACCAAGGTGAGGGTGCAGCCGCCGGTCCCGATGCCGGAGATCCCGGGCGTCCGGACACGTCCGGCCCGGATGCCCCGCGGCACCTATGCACGGAATTTTCAGGTGAGCGAGTTCGATATCGACATCCCTGGCTTCACCGTGCACCCTGACGACGTGATCGGCACAGAACGGCACCCCGACATCATGCGATCGACCGGCTGCTGCCAGGGCCCTTCTGGCACCGATGGTCTGAACCTCGTCTGCGCGGGCTGTGCAGCCGAGGTCGGCACCCGGCAAGCAGATTGCTATACCGAGAATCAGGTGATCCTGGAGCCACGCGCGGTATGCCTCTCCTTTGCCGACGACTGATCACCCGCCCCAGCAAGGCTGAACCCGTCCCATTTCGGCGCTGCCTGGCACAGGTTCGCCGGAACATGTGCGCTTTGGAGAACGATTCGTTCGAGGCGATCGCCACGCTGTTCTTTTCCTCCCGCTCGGTCAGAACCTGGAAGAGGAGTTCGGCGCCGCGGCGGTCGAGTTCCATGTAGCCGAGCTCATCGATGCACAAAAGATCAACGCGGCCGTAGCGGGCGATGGTCTTGGTCAGCTGCTTCTCGTCTGCGGCCTCGACGAGCTCGTTGACCAGCTTCGTCGCCAGCACGTACTCGACCCGGTAACCGGCCATCGCGGCTTCGGTGCCCAGCGCGATCAGCAGGTGGGACTTGCCGGTGCCGGAGTCGCCGATGAGGCAGAGCGGCAGGCTCTTCTTGATCCATTCGCACTTGGCAAGGGTGTGGATCAAGGCGGCGTCGATGTTCGGATTGGCGTCGAAGTCGAACTTGCGGAGCGACTTGTCGCGGGGGAACCCGGCCGCCTTGATCCGGCGCTCGGAGCGGCGACGGGCCCGGTCGTCGCACTCGGCCAGGAGGAGCTCGGCGAGGAAGCCGAGGTAGGACATCTGCTCGCGGCCGCGCTGCCGGATGTGCCAGTGCGCGGTCTCGCCCGGCAACGCAACACCCCCGGGGGAGGCCGGGCAGACCATGAGCGCGGCTCGTAGCCCCGCGGACTAACGAAGTGGTGCGCCACCGGGCGGACCCGAGGAAAAGAACTTCACTGGGGAGCCCCGTCGTTCTGGACCGCTGCGGCTGCGGTGAGGAGGCGTTCCCAGGTGCGGGGTGTGCCTCCGTGCTCGGCGGCGAGCTCGGCGGCGATGCGGCCCTTGGGCGCGCCGTTCGCTGCGGCGAGGGCGTCGGCGGCGGTCTGCAGCCGCGGGTCGCCTTCGTAGGGGTACTGCTTGCGGGGCCCTTGGGGTTCGCCGGCGCGGCGGCCGCCGCCCTTGCCTTGGCCGGGAGGGTTGTCACGGCGCTCGTTGACCTCGCGGCGGGGCCACAGCCGGGTGCCGTAGACGGTGGTGCCGCCCGAGAGGTAGCCCTGGGAGGCGTAGGCGCGGACCGTGCCGGGGGTGATGCCGAGGACTGCGGCTACCTCCTTGTCGGTGAGGAGGTCGTCGGGGTGCTCACCAGCAGGCAGCGCGGGGACGGGTTTGCCAGCGAGGTAGGCCTCGGCTTGGGCGAGGTCGTAGACCAGGGAGCGGCTTTCGGGGAGCAGGCTGGGGACGTGGTTGCGGAAGTCGGGGGCGTCGCGGCGGCGCCAGGTGGCCAGCGGCACGCCGAGCCGGCGGGCGACGTCGGCTTCGTTGATGACCGGCCGGTTGCGGGGGATCACGTCGTCGTCTCCTCGAGGCTGCTGCGCCGCGGATGCGGCCTGTAGGGTGAAGGCGCAGGGACGGTTCGTTTTCGGGCCTGAACTTTGTGAGAAGCCGGCGGTGTGCCGGGTCGCTCCTCGAGCGGCCCTCCGCCGGCTTCGCTCGTTCCGGGCCCCCCAACGTTCAGACAGCTTCAACATTACCGCACTCTAGCCCTGCCTGGGGATGGTCGGCCGGGTCCGCCATGTCCGGGTCACCGTCCGGGTCACCGCCCGGAGAGCTGCCGCGCGAGCCACGCGTCGGCTTCCCGTCCGCTGCGAAGCCGTACGACGCGAACGCCCAGCGTGGCCGTCTCGGCGACCTGCCGGGCGTACCGGGGGCGGTTGTCGCGGTACTTCCGGATTGCCGTGCGGAGCAGGGAGCGCCGGCCGAAGAAGGCCCGGTTCCATGTGAGTCGCTTCGCCTGCGCGCTCGTGTCCAGGCCGACGAGCTGACGCAGGCTCCGGTACACGATCCGGCGCACCACCAGGTGCAGCGGGAGGTCGAGCCAGACCAGGACATCGGCCCGGTTCCACACCACGTCCGCGAGCTTCGAGTAGTTCCCCTCGACCACCCACGAGTCCCCACGCGTGATTCGATCGGCCTCGCCACGGAACTCATCGAGTGTGCGATGTGCTGGGTTGGTGTCAGTGGGTTGATGTCAGTGACGGCACGTCAGAACTGGGTGTTTTCGCTGTTGTGGTCCTGAGTAAGGACAAGGCCACTGTCGTGGGGCGGTGTGTACAGCGGCCGCCGCTGTCATGGGGCGGTACACCCCACTCCGCTCCACTGTCTTGAGAACGGCACTTCTGATCCTCTCGAGGGATGCGCGGCGGCACGGTGGTCGGTGACGGGTTCCGCGGCGGCAGGATGAGGGGTGGGGGAGCCGGGCGTGTGGGGTGAGGTCACGGCGGGGCTGAGGGTGTCCCGGTCGGTGCTGGTGGCGCGGTTGCTGGAGCTGGATGCGGCCGGGGCGTTGTTGACGGCGCACGCGCGTGCGGGGCCGCTTGACCGCGCACCTGCCCAACGCGCTGCTCACCACCGCTGATGCGGCCGTTGACCGGGCTTTGCTGGGACGGCTGTTTAAGCGGGTCGTGCCGCCACTGTGACCGCAGCGCCCCTGTACGGACGGGAGAGCGATCGCCCGGCACCCGCAACAGACGACATCCCACCTGCGTGAAGGGAGCTGACATGGAGGACGGTGACGCGGTCCGAGCATGCGGCGGACTGCCTGCGGCGTCGAGAGCGGCACTGCGCGGTCCGGCTGTGCGCCGGCTGCTCGCACTGCGGGCGGGGAAAGGGCTGACAGCAGGACATGTACGACTGGCTGCAGACGCGCTGGGAGTATCGGAGCGCACGGTGTGGCGCTGGCTGGCCGCCGCTCAGAACGACGTGACCGCAGCCGCGCACCCTGGCGCACGGTCCCGGGCCGATGCGAGGTTCACGATCACGCCCGAGGTCCGTGGACTGCTGGCACTGTGGAAGGGCAACGTGCGGGCGGTCCATCGCGAGCTGGTCCTGCGTGCCGCTCGGCAGTCCCCGCCTGCCCATGCACCGTCGCTGACGACGCTGCACCGGGCGATCCGCCGTGATCTGTCGCCGGGGGAGCGGGCCGGGCATGCGGGTGGTGAACGCGCGGCGCGCAAGCATCATGTGTTCCTGGCCCGGCCGCGGGGCTGGCGGAACCAGGTGTGGGAGACCGACCACATGCATGCCCCGGTACTGGTCGATGTCGAGGGCCAGGCCCGCAGGCCGTGGATCACCTGGTTTACCGACTGCGCCACCAACGCGATCACCGGTGTCGCCGTGACGCCGGTGCATCCCTCCCGGGAGTCGGTGCTGGCCGCGCTGCGCTCCGCGGTCCTGCGCGAGGACCCCTACGGCCCGATCGGCGGCCTGCCGGAGAAGGTGCGGGTGGACCGGGGCAAAGACTTCCTCTCGCAGACGGTGACCGCCGCGTTCAACGTCCTCGACGTCACCGTCGAGGACCTGCCCGCCTACACCCCTCACCTCAAAGGCACCGTGGAGGGCCTGAACCGGGCGGTGGAGAGCATGTTCCTGGCCGCGCTGCCCGGCTACGTGCGCCAGCCGCGCCCCGGCAAACGGGCCTCGCGCCCGAAGGACGAGGTGCTGCTCGGCTTCGAGGAGTTCACCGCCCGGCTGCTGGAGTGGACTTCCTGGTGGAACACCGAGCACCGCCCCGCGCCCTTGCGGGGCAAGACTCCGCTTGAGGCGTGGCAGGACGACCTCACGCCGCTGCGGGACGTGCCGGCCGCGGATCTGTGGACGTTCACCCTTCAGGACGCCGGCACCCGCACATTGACCACCCGCGGCATCCGCTTCAGGAAACGCGACTACGTCGGGGCGTGGTGTCGGCGTACGGACTTTCCTCCCCAGTTGCGTACGGATGAACGTCCCCAGTTCCGTCGCGGTGAAGGCAGGGACGATCAGTCGATCGTCCAGCCGTGCTCCTTGTGGGCAGCGTCGGTTTCTTCCTCGCTAAGCCAGGCGAGACTGAACTGCTGGCCTCGCAGTCGAAAGATCCCCTCTGACCAGTCGGCAAGCTCCTCGTCGAGCTCGTCAGCGGAGATGATCCCGTCGTCGAAGTCGGGCAGCTGTTGGGTTGGCTCGACGCAGGACAACGCCCACTCGGGAAGCTCTTGCGGATTGCCCCACCGCCTTCGCCAGAAGGGCCCTTCTCTCCACCACCAGGTGGTGACTCGGATCACGAGCACGCCGATCTGTTCGTCTCCGTCCATGAGACGTGCGGCAGCTCGGCGGTATGGGTCAAGCCGGGCATCGGTCGGTGGCTCCGGCCACTCGCGTCTGAACACACCCTCATTCTGACTTGTTGCGCTCCAGGCCAGGTCGGCCTGAAGCGCGAAATGCCCGATTACGCCACGTCTGTGTCCCGCTCGATGGCCTGGAGGCGGTTCTTGAGCCGGTAGCTGGGGCCGTTGATGGAGATCACTTCGCAGTGGTGGAGGAGGCGGTCGAGGATGGCGGTGGCGAGGACCTCGTCGCCGAAGACCTGGCCCCATTCGCTGAAGGTCTTGTTCGAGGTCAGGATGATGGAGCCCTTTTCGTAGCGCTTGGAGATGACCTGAAAGACGAGGTTCGCCTCGGTTCGTTCGAGGGGCTGGTAGCCGACCTCGTCCACGACGAGGACGCCGGGCCGCAGGTAGGTGCCGAGTTTGTTCGTCAGCCGTCCGGCGGTCTCGGCGGCTTTGAGGTTGCGGACCATGTCGTCGAGGCTGGTGAAGTAGATCGAGTAGCCGGCCCGGCAGGCCGCGACCGCGAGAGCGACGGCGATGTGCGTCTTGCCGACCCCGGGCGGCCCGAGCAGGGCCGCGTTCGCCTTGCCGTCGACGAACGAGAGGGTGGCCAGGTCCTTGACCTTGCGCGGGTCGAGGTCGGGCTGGAAGGAGAAGTCGTACTCGTCGAGCGTCTTGTGGTGGGGCAGCCGGGACAGCCGCAGTCCCTGGCGGAAGCGGCGGTCGTCGCGGACGGCCAGTTCCTCGGAAAGGACCAGGTCGAGGAAGTCGAGGTAGCCCATCTTTCCCTCGTCGGCCCGCCGGGTGTATTCCCTGAGGGTTTCCGCCAGGTGGGGCAGGCCGAGCTTGCCGGCCGTGTTGCGGATGCGGGTGGAGACCAGCTCGCTCAAGACGTTTCCCTCGTGCTCGGGTGGGTGGTGAAGGGGCGGGTTCCGGTCAGCTCGTCATAGACCGACAGCGGACGACGGCCGACTTCGACGCGGGTGGCCGCAGCCCGGTTCAGCAGGGCCTGCAAGGGTCCGGCCTCCTCGCCCAGAGGTCGTTCATGGCGAGGCCGGGGCAAGACTTCGCTTGTGGTGGTGCGGCGTCCCTTGCCGGTGGGCAGGCCGTCCCAGTGGGCCTCTTCGACGACGCGGGCCCCACGGCCGATCGCACGCGGATGGGTGGCCAGCAGCGTCCCGCCGCTGGCATCCGCGATGGTGGAGTGCAGCATGATCTGCGATTTCGTGGCCCGGATCTCCACCAGCTGACGCGGTCGGACTCTGCGGGCGGGCACCGAGTAGAGGTTGCCGCCGAAGGCGACCAGGCAGTCCTTGCCGACCGGCCGCAGGTGCCGTTCGGCCACCAGATACGGAGTCTCCGGCAGCGGCTTGAGGGCCATGTGGTCGCGGGCCGCCCGCTCTCCGATGATCTGCTGGTGAGTCCGGTGGGCCTGGGCCCGTCGCTGCGGGACCCAGGTCATGAAGGCGGCGTCCATCTCCTCGACGGAGGAGAAGGACCTGCCGGAAAGGACGTGGTCGCGGACGATGAGGACCTGCCGCTCGACGCGGCCTTTGCCGGTGGGCCGGTAGGCGGCCAGGACGTCAATGTCGAAGTCGTAGTGGCCGGCGAACCCGACCGCTTCCGGGTGCAGCGGGACCGCCTCACCTGGCGCGACGTGGCGGCGGACGACGGTCTTGGTCCGGTCGTAGACGATCGTCATCGGCACCCCGCCGAAGTGGGCGAAGGCCCTGCGGTGGCAGTCGAAGAACGTCTGCAGGTCCTGGCTGGTGGTGAAGCAGCAGAACGGGTCGCGCGAGTACGACAGCGTCATGTGGAAGGAGTAGACCTTCGGAATGCCCATGTGGGCGAGGATCTTGCCCTCGTCGCCCCAGTCGACTTGGGCCTGGGCGCCGGGGATGACCTCGAAGCGGCGGTGCATGCCGGCGAGTTCCTTCGGCGTGATGCCGAGTTCCTCGGCGATCCGGGGCCGGGCTTCCTGGACGTAGAGCTTGGTCCGCTGGTAGTTGCCGGTGAATCCGTACTCCGCGGTCAGCCGCCCGTGGATCACCGCGGCCTTCGTCAGGATCTCGGCCCGCAGCATCGAGTCGACCAGCGGCGCGAACTCGTCGATCACCCTCGACTTCGACCGCCCGTTCGGCGACCGGCGCGGCGGGGTCGCCGGCCCCGGTGCCGACAGATACTTGCGGACCGTCTTCCGGTCCAGCCCGGTCTCCCGGGCCACCTCCGACAGGCTGATCGCCCCGGACTCCAGCAGACTCCGGAAGCGCCGCAGTTCCAACCATCGATGCGGATCCAGGACCATCGTCGACCACCTTCCGCCGCCTCTCACTCACCAAGCAGCAGAGTGCCGAGCAGCGGGTCTCCATGCATCGACAACTGTCCCTTTTCATCCGTACGCGGGTGGGGACGTTCACGTGTACGCCGACACGTGGATGACCGGGCAGGCTGGCATCCAGGTCAGGGTCCGCTTCATGCCCCATCACGACCACCGTATCGAGGTCTACCACGCTGCCACCGGCCGCTACCTCGGTCCCGCTGACCTGGCCGATCAGGCCACCGAGGAACAGGTCAGCGCCGTCCGGAAGGCGCGGGCGGCCCGTACCCGCCGCCTGAAGAAGGACCTTCAAGCCTCCCAGCGCGAGCGCTACGCCGCCGCAACCCAGGCCGAAGCCCCACAGCGGCTCGGCGCCCTGACTACCGCCCAGGCCGGGGCCGAACTCGCCCAGGCCACTGACACTGACCTGTCGGCTCTGGCGCTGCCGGACCTCATCCCGCCGACCGCGCCGCCGGCCGGGTGGCGCACCCCTGCTTCCCTGGCCGCGCTGACCACGCCAGGCCAGCCAGCCCCGGCTCCGTCCGGCCGCCATGGCGCTTCAGCCCCGGACGGCCCTGATGGGCGTACCGGACCCCCCACCACCGACGAAGACGGAGACGCCTCGTGACCGCGGCCACCTACCAGTACGTCGACCTGCCGGACGCCTCTGTGGTCACCACCCGCGCCCTGCTCGCCGCCCGGGAGAACATCACCGACACCGTCGCCGCCCGCGCGATGATGTGCATCCACGGCGGCGCCGGCTTCGGCAAGACCCTCGCAGTCAACACCTGCCTGCGCGAACTCGAACCCGGCGAGGACGTCCGCAAGATCACCTTCCGGGCCCGGCCCACCGCCCGGGCGGTGCGCTACGAACTGTTCACCGCCCTCGACCTGGCCGGTGAACCACCCCGCCATCCCAGCGAGTTCGACCGCCTGCTGAAAACAGCGCTGGCCGAACGCCCCCGCACGTTCCTGGTCGACGAGGCACAGTGGCTCAACGGGGAGGCTTTCGAGTACTTCCGCTACCTGTGGGATGAGCCCGCCACCCAGCTCGCGATCATCTTCGTCGGCGGGGCGGGCTGCCATACCGTGCTGCGCCGTGAGCCGATGCTGTCCTCCCGTGTCTTCATCTGGCAGCAGTTCACCCGCCTGACCCCGGCCGAGGTCCTCGAGGTGATCCCGCTGTTCCACCCGGTCTGGGCCGACACCGACCCCGACGACATCACCTTCGCCGACCAGCACGCCGCGCACGGCAACTTCCGCGCCTGGGCCCAGCTGACCGCCCACACCCGCACCGCCCTGGCACGCACCGGACGCCCGAGCCCGGACCGGGAGCTGCTGCGCTGGGCCTTCAGCCGCCTCGCATGACCCCGATCCCTGCCACGGAACCGCCTGCTGTCACGCTGGTCATGGACCCCCACGACGACGCGGTCCACACGCACACCGCCCTGGCCGCGCACCATCTGCCGTCCGGCCGGATCACCCTGCACCCCGGCCCTGGTACCACCAGCGACACAGCTCTCGCCCATGACCTTCTGGCCGCCCTGGGCAGACCGCCGCTGCTCCCGGGCCGCTTTCCCGCAGGCCACCAGCCGGCCTGGGAAGCCGCCACGGCATGGGCGACGGCCCTGCCCGTGAGCCGGCTCATCGTCCTGCGCGCCCACCGCCTCACCCTCCGCCGCACGATGCGCCTGCTGCATTTGAGCGCCGTGACAGGCCTTCACCTCACGCTGGTCTGCCACCGCCCCCACCTCCCCGCCGCCCTGCACCAGGCCCTCAAGCCGGCCGACCACACGGTCATCACCGACCTCGCAGCCGCCCACCGCCACTACGATGCTCCGCCCGACCTCCCGCACACGCCCGCAGCCGACCCCGCACAGCCGCCCATCCGGTGGCTCACCCTGCCCGCACTGGACCGCCTCGTCTCCTACGACAGCCCCGCTCCCTGCGCCACCCGGTGCACACCCCCGCCCATCGCCTTCAACCACCGTCCGCCACCGCCCACCCTGACCCCGCGCACCGCCCAGGCAGCCGCCCGCCGGCTTGCCGCAGCCACCGCCCACCCCCGCCTGGCCGCAGCCCTGGCCACCGCACTGTTCACCGGCGCCTCCCTCCAGCAGCTCACCACCGCCCGCCCCCACGACTACGACGACCACGCAGCCACCCTCGCCCTGCATGACCGCACCCGCTACACCGACGGCTGCGCCACCCACCCCGTCCCACCCTGGGCACGCGTCTCCCTCAAGGCCGCCGCCTGCTTCGCCCGTCTCGCCCCAGGCCAGGACCAGCAGCTTCTCGCCGCACCAGGCGACCGCCCGCACCTGCTGCGCCTGGCCGAGACGGCCCGGCTGCGCCCGCCACAGCCACCCACCGTGCGAGGCCGCGTCGTGTGGGACTGGCGCGAGCAGCAGGAGGCCAGCCTCTACGACGCGATGCTGGCGCCCTACGGCACCGGGCAGCCGCGCGGGTGAAGGGGGTTACCGGATCGAGAAATCAGCGAACTCGACATCGGTGAAGGCGACGTGCACCCCGTGGGCACGCCGGCCGCCGTCCCGGAAATAGGCGTGTCCCAGCGCGCGGGCGAGGATCACCAGTTGCCGCTGCTCGCCCGCACCGGCATCCCGGGCGGCGAACAACTCCCGGGCCACCTCGCCGGACAGATGCTGGGTGATACGCCGCATCCGCGGATCGTCCGAGGACCCCACCCCCGCAGCGAACCCGAACCGCGCCCTGGTGTGCAGGACGAAGCCCTCCGCCTCCGCCCGGGCCTGGAGCCGGGCCCGGATCCGCGGCTGCCACCGCTCCTCCACCGCCGTCTCGATCACCCCGACCTGCGCAGGTCCCGGCCGGCGCCGAGCACCGGGCTTTTCCGTCACCCACCGCTGCACAGTGCGCTGCGACACCCCCAGCACGCCGGCCACTCTCAAGGTGGAACCCCGGTTGACCGCGAGCAGGAACCGCAGCCGCGCCTCGGTGCTCGAGGGAACCGGCCGAGTACGCAGCGCACGCTCCAGCCCCCGCGCTATCTCTCCCACACCCATCCCCTCGAACAGCTTGCAGGGCAGCACCCCACTACCCAACCTCATATCTCCCACACCCGGCCGCCCCCGCCCCCCCTCGCCCACAACAGCTCCCAGGCCCTGGACGAGGCCACCGTGCGCGAGGTGGTCCGCCAGGCCGTCCACGACATCCGCACCCCACCCTCACCACCCGCCGAACCAACGGCGGACCCCACCATCACCGCCGGCCGGGCCCTGGGCGACGAGCTCCTCGCCACCCGCCACGAGATCGGCAAACTGATGCTCACCGTCGATCGTCATGTACCGCCAACGGCCCCGCCGCCCGCAGGTCACTGAGCGGCCGGCGGAGCATCTGTAGGAGGGCGCCCGCATCAGGTCCCGGCCCTTCCCTCTTCACTGCGTTGAGCTCCGCGATAGGGTGCCGATCTTGCAGGAAATTGCTACCTCTGGAAATGAAGTACAGGATGCACATCCTGGACAATCTCTCCGAGCTGTCGGAGCGTGCTCAGGATCTCCTCCGTCGCACAGGCCGACGTGAGAGCCCAGCCAGGTTCGAAGCCCCGATAGAGATGTGGCGGGTGCACGACCGCGCTGGCCATCTCGTCCCGGCTCCCATGGAACTCATCATCCGATGCGAAGGCTTCGAGCAGAGGTTCGGTGGCCTGCGCTACCAGGTACGGCAGAGCTGGACCTTGGACGGGGAGCGATACGAGACGGCATACAGCTGGGAGTACGACCATTTCGGCGTGAGAACACGGGCCTGGCAGGATCCCGCGCGAGGCGGCTGGTACTTCGAGTGGATCGGAGAACGTGTGTCGAAGCCATGCCGGGACCTGATCCATACAGATGGAAGTGTCGGCACCGACGTGAACGGCAGCAGTCCGTACCTGCCTGTCGCCCCCTCGATCACTCACCTGATCGAGTCCCATGCTCTCACCGACGCCGTCTCCGTTTGGCGGCCCTGGCCTGCTGGCGGTTCCGCGGCCGCCTCTGCCGCCGAGGTTCTCGACGGACTCGCCCATGTACCGGAAGCCTCGTGGAAGAGCTCGCGATGGCGGCTGTCTGAGTCAGTCGCGGTCTTCGACAGCGAAGGCTGGGACCGCGGGAATCCGAGTCGTCGTGTGCGCATCTGGTCGCGGGACGAGGTCGGCCACCGTCAGGTCCAGGAGGCTTTCGAGGGGCAGTGAGTGAGGTCTCGGCACCTCGGGATGTGGACGTCCAACGGCTCAGCCGGTCTCGTATCGGCCAGGCGTCTGTGCAGAAGGCGACCTGGGGTGCGACCGAAGCGCCGCTGGTCCCTCGCGGCTGACGAGACCGAAGGCGACGCCCTCCTCGGCCTTGCCCAGTCCTGCCCAACGCCTGTAGTCGCTACGAGCCGGTGTCGTAGGCGCGCCTCCCAAGCCCGCCCACCGGCTGCGGGAAGGGCCGACGGAGACGGAGTTCCCCTGATCCAGGCCGCCGGGCCCCCGTAGTGGTGCGCTAGGGGAGCGGCCAAGTCCCAGGGCCTACACGCACTCCAGTGCGATGCCGCTGCCCCGGAGACGACGAAGGCCCGGGGCGCACCGCGCACCCGGAGGCCTCGTTCGGCAGCGTCAGACCGCCGTCCACTCCAGTTCGAGCGCGGCCAGAGCCTGGAGCTTGTCCGCCGTGAGCTTCGCGCGCCTGGTCTTGGCGTTGCTGAGGAACACACCGAGCCGGACCTCCGTCCCGTCCTCCAGCCGCTCTACGTGGCCCCTGGGGACCTTCACCGAGCTCTCGCGGGCCTTGTACTGCGCCAGGGCCGCAACGCCCCGCTCGAAGGCGCTCACGGGCGCCGCAGACGACGCCGCGGCGTGCTCTTCGAGCGTCGGTGCGTGCGGGACGACACCGATGGCTTCCAGGCGTTCGCGTTGCCCGTCGGACAACGCGGCCCAGACCTTGGGCGTCCGCTGTCGGGCGATCCACCGGCCGATGTCCATCCCGTGGACGGTGACGCCCGGTTCGACGTACGCGAGAACGGTCTCCTCAGCGAGCATCTCCCTCACCACGGCGTAGTGCCGCTGCCAGTCCGCCGGCCATGCCGGGTTCCAGTCCCCGTCCACCGCCTCCAACGCCGCCCTCCATTCCGGCTTGCCGTCCAGCGCACCGGGCCGACGGAGGTTCGACAGCCACTGCCCGATCGGCCGGTCCAGCATCGACGCCGACCGTGGCGCGCACAGCGTCCAGTGCTCCTCGTAATACGCCTTCACGGCCTCCAAGTTCTCCTGGAACCGCTCATCCACCACCGACCACACCATCCCGAGCCGCTCCAACCGCCCGGCCCGCAGACCGCTCATCTCCCCAGCCCCATACGCCCGCCGCTGCTCCGCGACCCACTGCCCAAGAGGTGTCGCACCCTCCCGATGCCCGTACGGAACCCTGGCATGACCCTCCCGCTCGACGTACTGCTTTAGCTTCGCCCAGCCCCGCGCCCAGTCCTGCCGCTCGGTATCGATCACGTTGAAGCTGACCCACTCCGCGACCATCACCGGATCACGCGGAGCGGCAAAACGCAGCAGCAGACGCGATTCCTCCTCACCTTCCCCGGGCGGCCGACCGATGGACTCGGACGGCTGCGCCCAACCCTTCTGAGGCTCCTGCGGAATCGCCAGCAATTCCACGGCCTCTTCGTCGTGAGCCCGCAGACCTTCCAATACCTTCACCAAAGGCCGATACGACCCCGAGATGAACATATCCTCGGGAGATTCGTCGGGCTGGAGGAATACCGGCACGATCAGAGAGGCGATCTTTCCTTCTCCGGGTTTCTGACGGAGTGCACGCCCGATGGCTTGGACGATGTCGTGCGGCGCGCCCTTCGGGTCCAGCAGAGCCACCGAGTCCACCGCCCGGATGTCGACACCCTCGCCCAGGACCCGGCAGTTCGAAAGCACCGCCCGCCGCACGGTGCTCCCGAACCCGCCCAACACCTCCCGCCGGTGCTCCGGAGCATGCTCACCACACAACCAGTCCGCCCAAACCCGAGCCGGGTACGTCTCCGGCCGATCCGCGTGCAGCTTCGCCGCCACACGCCCAAGGCCCTCCGCGTACGCCTGAGCCTCCATCGTCCGATGATGGAACGTGATGCACGTCGACAACCCGTGCTCCGCCATCGCATGCAGCAACGCCGCCTGCAACGCCCCCAGACGCTGCCCCCGCACCTCCTCACCGTGCCGCTCCTCACCCATCAACCGCTCCGGAGTGACGACCGGGTCCTGGAGCTCCAGCACGATGATCTGGTACCGCGCCAGCAACCCCCGCGACACCGCCGACGCCAGCGACAACTTGTACAGCACCGGCCCGAAGACCCGCTCGTCGTCCATGGACGCCGCCATCTCCCGCGGCAACGGATCCCGCACACCCTCAACGACCTCACGGTCCGGCTGCTCCTGCCAGATCCGCGGCGTCGCCGTCAGATACAACCGCCGATACGACGGGATGACGCTCTGGTCATGGATATCGGCCCACGCCTTACCCATCGAGCCGGACGTCCGGTGCGCCTCATCCACCACGGCCAGGTCCAACGGGGCGAGCCGCTGCCCGTAGACACCCTCGAACGCCTCCGCCAAGACCCCCAGCGAGGCATACGTCCCGAAGATGGTCACCGCCCCCTCGCCGTGCCACAGCGCCAGCTGCACTGGATTGGTGGTGGAGCGCACCTTCAGGTTCCACAGCTCCGGGTCGTCCTGGAGCGAACACACCGCAACCGCCGGCCCCGCATGCCCAGCCTCGCGCCATGCCCGCACGGTCTGGGTCAGAAGGTCCAGCGTCGGCACCAGGACCAGAACGCGACCCTTGGGCACAAGACGCTTCGCCGATGCCGCCGCGATAATGGTTTTTCCCGTTCCACACGCGGCGTGTACCTGCCCACGCAAGCCATCCAAAGGAATACCGCCCGGCGGGACATCCAGGCCTCGCACGATGGCGGCAACCGCCTCGATCTGGTGGTCACGCAGTTTCACAGCCATGCCCCGTGTTCTCCTCTCAAGGAATGCGGCGCGTATTCAGAAAGGGAATCCCGGCCCGAGGAGCGTGGCGCGGAGGGTAGTATGCAGATACCCATACTCTACACAGTTACTACTCGTGATGCATTACTCGTGAATCAGATTTGCCATCAGGGTTGATGCACGACGGAATGCTGTCCGCCAGCAGCCGGTCATCCTGCATGTCGACGAGACGCCAGGGAACGCGGACAGGCGGTCTGCAGAGCGGGGGAGGGGTTCCGGGCGGAGCGTAGCGGAGCCCGTCACTACGATGAGGCCGGCACCCCGTCAGGCCAACGGCCCGTCAGCTTCACTACAGAGGTGACAGCAAGGAATCCCAAACCCTACACAGGCCCGCACGTGATGCACCCTCCCCTCGTAGCCAGCTCAGGCAACCGCGCTTGCGCGGGTGCCCACAATTCGCGCTTGCGCGAATTGTTTTGCTTTTCGAATTCCGCTTGCGGAATTCTATTCCGGCGCTTGCGCCGGAATTCGCATTGCGCTTGCGCAATGCGTGCTCTATGACCCGGCTTGCCGGGTCATATCCCGCTC
>NZ_JBSGTX010000119.1:0-15030 GCF_053607625.1 Streptomyces sp. NPDC055103 | reverse complement strand
GCTCCAACGGAGCTTCGTTGCGTGCGACACGGCTCTCATCAGACAGCCCGCCGACCAGCACGTTCACAAGATCACACGACTTTGCAACAGCCCTGGCCAGGCAACCCGAGGAATCAGGGCAGCCATGCGGCTGGCACGGGTAGGACTACAGTCGGTCCCGAATTTCTAGCCAGGCGTCAATATTGCGACTGGTCTCTCTGCTCGCCACCGCTGACGATACCCACGGAAGGGCTGACAAGATTAGTTCGACGTCTTGCAGTGCGGAGAATCTGACATCCACCTCGCTGCTCACAGGGAACTTGCTTCCGACGGGTGCATAGAAGTCGTCGCCGGCGGCCAGGTACTCCACCTTCCTGGTTTCGGATGCCGCAATTGCACGTTCACGCGATAGCGGCATTCGATTAAGCGCCAATTCGGCGGCTCCGTCCGGCGTCAAGAGTTCAGGCAGGCCGACGACCGGTGGGTCGAATCGCAGCGCGATGGCCGCGAGTCGGAGAATCCAGTACGCCCCCATAGGCGGCCTGATTCCTCCAATGTCGACCGCCAGCCTTACGACCTCCACGCTGAGCTCAAAGTCGCCTCTACGTCGGCTTGCGGCCACATCCCTCAGGGGGCTTACGCTGGTCTCCAGCGATTCGAAAACCGCCAACCACCATTGCGGGAAGCTCCCATCAGGAAAGCGTCTGCGGATCCAGTCGGAGATGCCGTCAACTGGGACGCTCCGAATCTCCCGAAGATCAGACTCCACTCCCATTTACGGGGCCCTCCCGCCATAGTCTCTAATCACTGCCAATGGAACCCTGATCCCGGCTCCAGCGAAGGCGTCGACGCCTCGCTCGATGAACGCGGCAGCACACTGCGCACAGGGCGGCGTGTAGTGGCCCGTGAAGTTATCGAACGACGAGATCGCACCACCATTTCGGAATGTCACCTGCCCTGCGCCAATAACTGGTGCACCACCGCTGGCCACTGTGTGGTGGATGCCAGGTGCGGCTCGAACCATGTTCAAGTTTCCTGCCTCCCCAACAGTCCAGAGGAAGCTCCCACCCTCAGATGCTGCTCGCGAGAAGTCGGAAAATCCAGCAGCCATCGGGGAAATGCCAGAGAAATCAGCCTCCATCATTTCAAGCCCAAGATTGTCTGGCCTGCTATTGGAGATTGAGCCAGTTCCGCAATTGTGAACGAGCACCGGGGTGGCCCCGGCCAGCACATAGTACGTGTGCTACGCGACCCCTCCCCGCCTGCGTTTTCGCAGGTCATCGGGGGTTTCGTGCTCCGCTGGCGTCCGTGGCTGTGCCCTGGCGTCCACGCTTGTTGCCGTCAGTACTGCCGTCAGCGGTATAGACCACCGGTCGAGCTACGGCAGGAGTGTCAGCGCGGGGACGTGGGCGGGCTTGACGACGCTGAAGTGCCGCCGGTCGAGGGTGGCTACCCGGTCCACGCCGAAGCGCTCGGCCACCGCGATGACCGAGGCGTCGACCCCGCCGAGCGGGAAGTCGGCGTACTGGAGGACCAGCTCACCCATGCGCGTCAGGTCGGTGGGAGTGAGGTGGACCAGCTCGAATGTTCCCCGTGCGACCTCAGCGAGGAACGCCGCTTCGACCTGGGGCCAGCGCTCCAGGAGCCAGCAGACCTCGGTCATGACCGGGCTGGGGAGCAGGCGGCGGCCGGTGAGCGACGTCAGCAGGGAGGCGCACTCGGGGTGGCGCCGGTCGGCCGCGTTGAACGCCGCAGCCAGGGGTCCGGTGTCCAGGACCGTGGCGATCACGCCGAGTCGCCGAAGCGCTCGCGCATCCGCTCGCGGATGTAGTCGTCGTGCCGTTCAGCCAGATCCTCTGGGCCGTTCACGCTGCCGATCAGGGCCAGCAGCCCGGCCGGGACCGACTCCTCGTCCTCGTTCGCGCCGACAGCCGGCAGCGACTGGGCGACCTGGGACAGTTCTTCATCCTGGGTGACGAGCAGGCGCAGGCGTCGCACCTGGGTCGGGGTGAGCCGGTCCACCAGGTGGTGCATGTCCTCATAGTCGTATGCAGCGGTCACGCCAGCAGTGTAGGACGACCCTGCGGCCTGGGGCAGCTGGATCGGCAGAGGTTCACTCCCGCTGGCGTGGTGCCGGCCGCCGCCCTCGGTGAGCCCGGCGAGGGATATTGAGGGTCGGCCCCCTGGTCGGCCCTTGCCTGCGATCCGGCCGTAGGACGGTCGTAGGCGATAGCTTGCTCCGCCAGGAGCCCGGCTCCGGTCATCCCGGTGATCTGGTTGGCTGCCGCTCCCGCATCCCTGGGTCATGCTCCGGTTGCCGGGGCGGCTCGCTGCCCGCTGCGCCGCAGATCTTCCGAGGAAACGGCGGGTTTGTCGGCGAAGGCGGCCAGCCCCAGTGGGCAGGGCCCGCCTTGAACCTCGTAGAGAAATCTGAACGCACCGTCCTGACCGGCGTCCCGGCACGGTGGGTCAGCGGCCCGGCTCGCCGCTGCCTGACTCCAGGGCCTCGATGCGGCCACGAAGGTCGGCAATCTGCTGAGCGGCCTCGGCCAGCGCACGTTCCAGCGCCTCGACGCGGGCCGCCGTCCCGGTGGCGGGCGCGGTCGCCTCGGGGCCGTCGAGGTCATCAGCGTCGCCGTCGGCGTGGACGTGGTGGGCGACGAAGGCGCCCTTGCCGGGGCGGGAGACCACCCACCCCTCCTGCTTCAGCAGGGCCATGGCCTTCTGCACGGTCAGGCTCGACGCCCCGAACTCCCGCATCAACACGGCCTGCGTGGGCAACGCGTCCCCCGGCCGCAGCCCACCGGAGCGGATGCGCTCGCGCAGGGTCTCGGCGATGACCTCGAACGTCAGCGGTACCCCGCTGCCCGCCGGCCTGCGCCCGCGCCGCGTCGTCACCACGCCTGGTCACCCCTGCTTTCCACGCCCTTTACCAGCGAAATCCGGCCCGTCCAAGCCGGGAAACCGGCCCCACACTACCCGCGTCCCGACCCCGCAGAAAGGAATGAGGAGGGATGCACTTGAATGCGCCCGTGGGGCGATGTTAACGTCACGCACCCGCCGGTGATCACCACCGCCCCGCCGGCCAAGCCCCCACTGGTCCGGCCCCCGCGCCCACCTTCGAGGCGCCCCGTTCCCCTGCGAGCCGATCACTTCGGCCTGCCCACCGTCACGTCGTGCTGCTTCCGCACTCCCGCCGAAAGGCCCTGTTCCGCATGCCCTCACAGCTCCAATTCCCGTACCCCGCAATCGTTCCGACCGCCTCGCGGCCGTCGCCGGCGTTCACCACGCCGAGCGGCTCGGCGGAGGTCACCTCCTCGGCGGCCGGGCGGTCGGCGCTGGAGCGCCGCGCGAGGCTGACCGGCAAACTGGCGAAGCTCGCCGCCGCCGGCCACCTCGCACCCCTCGCACGGCAGATCAGCACGCTCGGCGGCTGCGCGCACCCGATCCGCCTCACCGGGCACCGAACCCGACTCGACAGCGCGACCGGCGAGATCCTCGACCATTTCGACTCCGGCCGGCTCCCGGCGGGCGAACTGCTGGTCCGCTGCGGCAACCGCCGCGTCACCCGCTGCCCCGCCTGCTCCATCGTCTACCGCTACGACACCTACCAACTCATCACCGCCGGACTACGCGGCGGCAAGACCATCCCGGCGAGCGTGGCTGCACACCCGCGCGTGTTCGCCACCCTCACCGCACCCGGCTTCGGGCCCGTCCACAACCAGCCCGACACCGGCCGCTGCCACTGCGGCCAGACCCACTCGGACGACGACCCGCTCCTCGGCACGCCGCTCGATCCCGAGCGGTACGACTACACCGGCGCGGTGCTGTGGAACGCGCACGCCCCGGCGCTGTGGGCACGCTTCACCACCCACCTGCGGCGGGAGATCGCCAAAGCCGCCGGCCTCACCCAGCGCAGCCTGCGCCACCACGCGACGCTGTCGTACGCCAAGGTCGCCGAGTACCAGAAGCGCGGCCAGGTCCACTTCCACGCCGTCATCCGCCTCGACGGACCCACGGGCCCTGGCAGCACCCCGCCCGCCTGGGCCACCACCCAACTCCTCGACCACGCCGTCCGCGCCGCCGCCTCACGCACCCGCGTCCATCACGCAGGTCAGCCGCAGCCGTCCGCCGAGGACGCGCCCGGCCCCCGGGAGGCCGGCCGGGGCGGGCGGTCGGTGTTCCAGTTCGGTCGGCAGATCGACGTCCGGGCAATCCGCAGCACCGACTTCACTGGGGACGCCCCGGTCACCGACCGGCACGTCGCCGCCTACATCGCCAAGTACGCCACCAAGGGCGCCGAGACCACCACCGGCACCCTCGACCGCCGCCTCCGCCTCCTCGCCGAACTCGCCCAGTACGACATCACCGACCACGCCCGCCGCATGATCCACACCGCCTGGCACCTCGCCACCAAGCGACGGCACGCCCACCTACGCCTGCGTCACTGGGCCCACATGCTCGGCTTCCGAGGCCACTTCTCCACCCGTACCCGCCACTACTCCACCACCCTCGCCCGCCTCCGAGCCGAACGCACCGCCTGGCGAACCGGCCGACCTGAGCCTCAGACCCCAGCCAAGGGTGGGACGCAGGCCGGACAGACGGACGGCACTCCGGTCAGTGACCGCGCCGGACACTCCACTGACCTGGCAGCCGGTCACCGACCCGGTCACGGTCATTCCGCAGGTCACCGTCCCGGTCACCGCGATATCGCCGCACGGCCCGACGGTTCGGACACGACGCTGGTCCTCTCCCACTGGCAGTACGCCGGAACCGGCCTCCTGCCCGAACTCGAACACCTCTCCGACCTCCTGGCCGCGAAGCGGCGGACCCGACCCGAGCAACCGAACCGAACCCGACGCTCGAAGCGCTCCGGTGACCGCTCCGGCGACCGCGCCGGTCACCCGGTCGGTCACTCCACTGATCAGCTGACCAGTGCTGTCCGGGCGGGGGCCATCGCGTGACCGCCGGCACGGAACTGCTGACAGTTCCCCAGGTCATGGCCCGCCTCCAGCTCGGCCGCTCCGCCGTCTACGACCTGCTCCGCACCCGCCAGCTCGCCTCGATCACCCTCGGCCGCGCCCGCCGCATCCCCACCCACGCCCTCACCGACTTCATCCGCACCCGCCTCGACCAGGAAGCCGCCGCCTGATGACCACACCCCGAGACACCCCCGCCTCCCGCCGAACCCGCGCCAATGGCGACGGAACCGTCTACCAGCGTAAGGACAGTCGTTGGGAAGCCGCCGGATACGTCCTCGCCCCCGGCAACACCCGCAAGCGCGTCCGCGTCTACGGCACCACCCGCAAGGAAGCCCTGGCCAAGCTCACCGAGAAGATCGCCGCCAGCAACCGCGGCCTTCCCGTCCCCTCCGCGCAAGGCAGCGTGGCCGCGTACCTGGCGTACTGGCTGGAGAACGTCGCCATCCACCACCTCCGCGAGAACACCCACACCCGCTACACCACCTGCGTCAACCGCTACCTCGTCCCCGGCCTCGGCAAGAAGAAGCTCACCAAGCTCACCGCCAAAGACGTCCGCACCTGGCTCAACCAGCTCCGCACCACCTGCAAGTGCTGCACGCGCGGTATCGATGCCCAGCGTGATGAGCCCCGCTGCTGTGCCGCCAGCCAGTGCTGCCACAAGCTGCTCTCCCCACTGACGCTCACCTACATCCACTCCGTGCTCAAGTCCGCCCTGGAGCACGCCGTCCGCGAAGAAGAGATCCCGCGCAACGTCGCCCGCAACGTCCGCACCGGCACCCCACGGCCCCGACGCTTCGAACCCCTCACCACCGACGAAGCCCGCCAGCTCCTCACCACCGCCCAAGGCCACCGGCTGCACGCCCTGTTCGAAATCGCTCTCCATACCGGACTCCGCAAGGGCGAACTCCTGGGTCTGCGCTGGGAAGACCTCGACCTCGGAGCGGGCACCGCCGCCATCCGCCGCACCCTTCAGCGCACCACCGCAGGCGGGCTCACCGCACTGCCGACTAAGACGCGGGCTTCCGAGCGCCGCATCGCCCTCCCCACCCGCTGCGTCCACTCACTGAAGCACCACCACGAGCGGCAGCAGCGCGAACGCGAGACCGCAGGCGCGGCGTGGCAGCACAGCGGGCACGTGTTCACGACTGCGCAGGGCGGGCCGATCGACCCGACGAACCTCACCCGCGCCTTCACCACGCTCCTCCGCAAAGCCGGCCTCCGCCGCATCCGCTTCCACGACCTCCGCCACTCGACCGCCACCCTGCTCCTGGAACAAGGCGTCGAACTCGTCGTGATCAAGGAACTCCTCGGCCACGCCCACATCGGCGTCACCGCTACGGTCTACGCCCACGTCCGACTCCGCCTCCAGCGAGACGCCATCGACACCCTCAGCACCGCACTCGGCAGCCCGGAGACCACCAAGACAGTCAGCTCCGACGGCGGCGAACCTCCACCCTGCGCCGCCCTCGTCCGCTGACGTTGCCGTCAACTACTGCCGTCACCCCACGCAAAAGCCCCGCCAGGATGCACCTGGCGGGGCTTCAGATTTGCGGTTGCTCACTCCGATTCGGCCCACATCAGACGATCGCGACGCGACGCAATCGAAGTGGCGGGAACACACTCAGCTATCCCGTTACCAGCTCACGCATTCGCGCGATCAGATCGTGAGACCCAAGATCTTCCGATAGCCGGACAAGCCGCTCGTAATACTCTTCGCTGATCGACAACTCGTCCTCATAAATCCATGAGCACATGGTGTCGAAAGCTAGGGCGAACTCTCCGGCCGTCAGAAGGTCGCGCACATCGACTGCGACCGAAGGCGCAGTGATGGGAGATTCCTCTAGCAGGTCTTCGATCTTGGTTGCGTACTCTACAGCTTTCACTGCACCTCCATCAGGGCCGGTACGGGAAACCGGTCACAACTCGGCCCGTTGCAGGTTCATAAATGACCCTGATGTTCACGCCGTCCACTACTCCTTCAACCTTCCACCGCGACGGATCCCCGTTCCTCGTGTACAGGGCTCCAGCTCGGCCTGTCTGCTGCGTCCTAACGCTGCTGGGACTGGTCGCGACGTCGGCAATGCTGTCGAGGATCTTGTCAGTGTCCCAGCCGCGCGGAAACACGGTCTTCCCAGGCTGTCCCGGCCACTTATGGCCGCCACCCGTTCTGTCACCGTGAATGATATGGAACTGCTCTTGCCCGCCAATCAAATCACGGCCGACACCAGGGCAGTTGCTGTTGTGAACGAGTACCGGAGTCTCGCCCGCCAGCACATAGTACGTGTGCGTGCTGAGGTGCTGTCATCTGCGTTTTTGCAGGTCAGCGGAATTCGGCCAGTCCGTGGGCGTGCGTGGAAGTGCCCTGTTGTGCGCCTCTGTTGCCGTCGGCGTTGCCGTCAGACGGCTGCGCGTGTGAGGGCGGTGGAGTGGGCTTTGGCCGGTGTCCTGCCCGGGTTGGGGTCGGGCATGGTCAGGGGGCCGTACGCTGGCCCGGCAACTCGGGCAGGCTTTGGACCTGCCCGGAATTTGAACGAGTGGCCCCCTGGCCATGCCCGACGCGGGCCCCGGACCGGGGAGGTGGGTAAAGCCCACGGAGCCGACCGGCCCCACCCCCGGGCCTACGCCCCGGCCAACCCCCCGCCGTCGCTTCACCGTCGGCCTGGCAATTCGCCGTGCTGGCGCGTCCGGCTTTCTCCGCGCTTCCGGTCGTCCGCTGTGCTGTCTTTGCGCGGCCTGGTCGCTGGCCGGCCCGCGGTGGCGGAGCCGAGAGCGGGCCGGGTGGGCGGCCGTGCCGCGCGCGACCCGCGTCAGCGGGTCGCCTTGAAGACGTAGAGAAAGTTTGGACGCATCCCGCTTCGGGGTACGCCGTGGTCGGTTGCCGAGCGTCCGGCTGGCTGCTGGCCTGGGGCGATGGTCTGCGGGTTGTGGGTCCTGTTCAGGCTGGCGGTGGTGGTTCTATTCGGCTCGCGTGACCTTGGCGTGGTCGGTGACGACGCGTCTGAACAGGTTGTGACCGGTGCGTCCGGTGTGGCGGAGTGCCCAGTCCTGTGCGGCTTCTTGCTCGTCGTGGGGGCCGGATTCGGCGTCGCAGTTGGCAGCGGTGCAGAACGCCTCGTAGGTGATGCCGCCTTCAGGGGCGTGGCGGATGGTGTGGGTGATGTGCCGGTATACGGCGTGGGGGCTCACTGGTGACCCTCGGGGTGGCGTCGCATGTAGACGTTGCAGTCGCTGACGGTGGTCATGTCTCCGACCGCGCGGGCCCGGTCGCGTACGTTGGCCAGTTCGGCGCAGCCCGCGCAGCCCTCGACGGGTGCCGGGTCCGGGTCCAGGCGCAAGGGGAGTTCGACCGGCTGGGTGGAGTACCTGGTCGGCTCCGTCATGCACATCGCCACCTCTCGAACGTCACATGGCCGACCTCTTGACAGGTCGGTGATCTAGTTCAGTATTCGAGTGGCCGAAGCACTCCCGCTACGGTTCGTAGTGCACTAGTGTGCTCTCACCGACATCACGTCAACTCAACGGAGGGGCACGCCTTATGCCCAGTCCCAAGACGTTCACGAAGATCGCGGATCACTTCCGGGAGCGCATCCTGTCGGGTGAGCTTGAGCCGGGCGCCAAGCTGCCGACGAACCGGGAGATCGCCGGTCAGTGGCAGGCCGCAGCCGCCACGGTCTCCCGCGCCTTGCAGGCTCTCCAGGTGGAGAACTTCATCCGCACCACCCCCAGGGGTACCTACGTCGCCGACGATCCGCGCTGGACGCTGTCGGCGCGGGACCGGCTGGCCCGGGTCCAGCGGGTGAAGTCGTTCCTGGCCGAGGGTGAGACGAGTCGGGTGACGGCGGCCGAGCTGATCATCCCGCCGCTGTATGTGGCGGAGATCTTCGACCTGGAGGCCGGGGACCAGGTGGTGCGGCGTGAGTGGCTGGCCGGACGGGGCAAGACCCGGACCGTGTTCGCGGTGACCTGGTACCCAGCCCCGTTCGCCGCCCTCGTACCGGACCTGCTGAACACCGCCCCGGGCCGCAATCACGGACTCTCGGCCAGGGTTCTGGAAGCCACCGGGCGCACGATCACCCACGCCCGCGACGACATGCACGCCCGCCCGGCTGACGCCCGAGAGGCGAGCGCACTGGGGCTGCCGGTCGGTTCCCCGATCCTGGCCGGCGCCCACCGCTGGTCGGACGCGGAGGGGATCATCGAGTACGGGGAGTGGTGCCTGCCGCCCCGGTTCACCATCGGCTACGAGTACCAGCCCTGACCGATCCACACGGAGCGTCCCCGAATGCCAGCCTGCGGCCTTCGGGGACGCTGTCGTTCACGTGCCTGCCTCAGTTGGCGTCGCGGCCTTCGAGGCGTTCGACGCGCTCCTCCAGCTCCTCGATCCGCTCCAGGGCTCGTTCCAGCTTGTAGGCGAGATCCGCTACTCCGGCAGCCGCCGGGAACTCCTTCTGCGGGGCGGTCGACGGTTCGTCCGGCTCGGCCACCGGCTGGACCGTGACCGGCACCTCTGTGCCGAACTCGCCTCCCACGACGACGTACGCCATCGAGCCGTTGCGCTGGTGGGCCTTCTTCATCCTGCCTTCCAGGGTGAGGAAGGTCAGGGCTTGATCGGCGGATTCCGGGTCGCCACCGATCGTGTCGACCACCTCGTCCACGGTGACCCTGGCCCCCCTGGCCAGTGAGCCGTCTCTGATCTTGCGGACCAGGCGGCCGTGGATGAGCTGGGTGGCAAAGCCGTGGTCGTCCCAGTCCCGTACGTAGACCTCGTCGCCGGGCAGTTCGCCGGGGTAGCGCAAGAGGAAGTTGCCGGCCAGCAGGGCGATGGCGTTGGTGACCACGTTGAGCGGCACCGCGTAGTGCTCCGCCAGGACCTCGCGGGCCGGGAGCCTGGCGCCGGGGGCCAGGGTGCCGGAGTAGATCTGCTGCTGGAGATCGCCGGCGACCTTCTCGAAGGCGTCCTCGAAGTCGGCCGAGCGCGTGACGAATGTGCCGCGCCCCTGCCGGGCGATGACCCAGCCCTCGTTCCTGAGCAGCCGGATCGCCTTCTGCACGGTCAGGCTCGATGCCTTGTAGGTCTGCATGAGCTGGCTCTGCGTCGGCAGGAGCTGGCCGGGCCGCAGTTCGCCATCCCGGATCTGCTGCCGCAGGTCGTCCGCGATGCGTTCGAACGTCAAGCGCGCTTCGTCAGCAGCAGCCATGTCCATCCCTGGTCCCAGTCCAAATCCACCCGGCGCGGGCCGCCCGCTGCCTGCCGTGTTTCACCAGCTCAGCGGCCTCACGGGGTCAGGGTAGCCGCCTGATGGATGGACCACCCCGAGAACGGATGGAACTCAATAGGGATGGACTTAGGATGGAATGAATGTATGGTTGCGGCACGCGATCACTCACACGGGTGACTCGCACCCCTCTACCTGGAGGTTTGCCGTGAAGACCATGCCCATCGACCAGTCCCAGGCCCTGGTGATCCTGGCCTCCGAGTCCCGGCCGCACTTCAAGGACCGCGACGGCCAGCAGCCCGCGATCGACCGGGGCACCGGTGCCCACCTGCACCTGGTGGACGCGATGTTCGCCTTCAACGGCCGCGCCGAAGTGATCACCGTGAAGGTCCCGGAGCCGGGTCTCGGCAAGGGCCTGAAGGTCGGCCTGCCGGTCGTCTTCACCGGGCTTGTCGCGTCGGCCTGGGAGAACGAGATCAACGGCAAGGACCGGCACGGCATCTCCCTGCGCGCCGACGCCATCACCGCCAAGGCCGGTGCCTGATGACCGACAGCCCCCTCGGCCTCGCGCTCCTGGCCGTGGTCGGCCTCGGCGTCCTCGGGCTGCTCGGCTGGGCCGGGTACTGCTTCACCCGCTGGTACCGGGCCGATGCCGAGACCCGGGTCAGTCTGAGGCAGGCGCGGCGGATGCGGTGGGGCTGGAAGCGGCTCGCCCCGATGCTGGGCCTGGCGGTCAAGGACGCCACCCCGACCGTGCTCCAGCAGTACGGCCCCCAGGAACAACCGACCAAGCCGCGTGTGCTGGTGCCGCACCTGCGCACCCGCGCCGACGCCTTCGGCGTCACCGTCACCGCCGATGCCCTGCCGCAGGTCGGGCTCAGCGCCTGGCAGGACGCCGGCGAGGGCCTGTGCGATGCCTGGGGCATGCGCCGCATCCGGATCAGCCAGCCCAAGCCCGGAATGATCGTCGCGCGCGGCTTCCGCCGTGAGCCGCTGGAGGCGGTGATCCGCTCACCACTCCTCGGCCCGGACGGCTCCCCCGTCTGCCGACCGGGGCAGTTCGTCTCCACCGATGACGTGCTGCTCGGCTGGGACGAAGACGGCACCCCCATCGTGCTCAACCTCGCCTACTCCGCCCACGCCCTCGTCGCCGGCCTCACCCGCTCCGGCAAATCGATCACCGTCAACACCCTCCTCGCCTACGCCTCGCTCATGCGGGACGTGCGGCTGATCGTGATCGATCCCAACCTCGGTGCGGTCGCGCCCTGGTGGCGTACCGCCTACAAGGTCTCCGACGCCATGCACCCAGACGAGCCGACCGAGATCCTGCGCTGGGTGCGCGAGGAGATGCAGCGCCGCGAGCGGCTGTTCTGGTCCGGCCGCACCGACCGCATCACCGACTTCAGCCCCGAACTGCCGCTGCTGCTCGTGGTGATCGACGAGGTGGCGAACTACACCCGCCACCCGGACCGCAAGGCCCGCGAACGCTTCGAGGCCGAGCTGCTGGCCATCGCCAGCCAGGGCGCCAAGTTCGGCATCCGGCTGTGGCTGCTCACCCAGAAGCCCTCCGCCGACGTGCTCACCACCGCCGTACGCACCAACCTGTCCGCCCGGATCTGCCACCGCGTCGACACCGTCGAGGACTTCCTGCACCTCTTCCCCGACGGCCGGGACCTGGACATCACCGCCGCCGACCGCACCATGCCCCAGGGCGTGTCCATCGCCTCCGTCGGCGACATGCGCACCCCCGTCCGGCTGCGCTCGGTCTATCTGTCCACCGAAGCCTGCTGGCAGATCAACGACCTGATGTGCGCCGAAGGGCTCAAGGTCCGCGAGCTGCCCGACCGCGTCGACCTGGACAAGGCCGCGTGACCGCCGCCCCCAGGTTCCGCTTCGCAGTGATCCCCGGCAAGGGCGTGTAGTCGCCAAACCCTCGCCCCTGCCGGGGCCTCCCTCCCATCCATCCACGACACACGTGTGCCGCAGTGCAGAGAGGTCCCGCCAGCATGCCACCGCACGACCCGACCACCACAATCCCCCGCCCCGAACCCGCCACCGACGCGCTGCCCACGTTCACCGGGTACCGGAACCTGCTCGGCCTGGTACGGCAGCTGTCCTCGCTCGGCGGATGCGCCCAGCCGATCAGGCTCGAAGGCCATCGCACCGAGATCAACACCCTCACCGGCAAGATCCTGCGCGAACTGAAATCCAAAGAACTTCCCGCGGGACACCTGCTGGTCCGCTGCGGCAACCGCCGCACCACCCGCTGCCCCTCCTGCGCCGAGCTCTACCGCCAGGACACCTACCACCTCATCGCCGCCGGCCTGCGCGGCGGCAAGAACATCCCCGACCAGGTCGCCACCCACCCCCGCGTCTTCGCCACCCTCACCGCACCGTCATACGGACCCGTCCACGGCCGACGCGTGGGCGGCTCCGCCCGCTGCCGCTGCGGACGCACCCACACCAAGGGCGACCCGCTCCTCGGCACCGCGCTCGACCCGGAGCGCTACGACTACACCGGCGCCGTGCTGTGGAACGCCCATGCCCCGGCCCTGTGGGCCCGCTTCATGCTCCACCTGCGCCGCACCATCGCCGCCGCAGCTGGTGTCCCGCAACGCCTGCTCTCCAAGGTCGTCCGGGTCTCGTACGCCAAGGTCGCCGAGTACCAGCAGCGCGGACTGATCCACTTCCACGCCGTCATCCGCCTCGACGGCCCCGCAGGCCCCTACACCCCACCACCCGCCTGGGCCACACCCGACCTCCTCGCCGATGCCATCCGGATCGCGGCCACCCGCGCCCACATCGACGGACCGGAGGTCAACGGCCGCGCCCGCGCCTTCGTCTTCGGCGAGCAAATCGACATCAGGATCATCCGGTCCACCGCCTTCCGGGCCGGGACCACGATCACCGAGGGCAAGGTCGCCGGATACGTAGCCAAGTACGCCACCAAGGGCACCGAAGCCGCGACCGGCACCCTCGACCACCGGCTGAAGAGGATCACCGACCTCTGGTTCGAGTCGGTACCCGAGCACGCCGCCCGCATGATCCGCACCGCCTGGGCCCTCGGCAGCCGAGACGACCTCAAGCACCTGAACCTGCGCAAGTGGGCCCACATGCTCGGCTTCCGCGGCCACTTCTCCACCAAGACCCGCGCCTACTCCACCACCCTCAGCGCGCTCCGGGCCGCCCGAGCCGCCTGGCATCGCCGCCATACCCCGCCGCCCCACCAGACCACCCTCGTCCTCGCCCACTGGGCCTACGACGGCACCGGCCTCACCCCCGACCTCGAACGCCTCGCTGCCCTCATCTGCGGCGGCCCAACGCGCGAACAGGAGGTAGCGACTCGTGCGTGACGACGAACTCCTCACCGTCCCCGAGGCGATGGCCCGACTCAAGATCGGCCGCTCCGCCCTCTACGACCTCCTGCGCACCCGCCGCCTGGCCTCGCTGACCATCGGCCGCGCCCGCCGCATCCCCGCCCACGCCCTGGACGACTACGTCCAGCGCCATCTGGAAGAGGTCGCCCGATGACCGCCCCCCAGCGCAGGAAGGCCCGCGCCAACGGCGAAGGCACCATCTACCAACGCAAGGACGGCCGCTGGGAAGCCGCCGGCTACGTCCTCGCCGCCGACAGCAGACGAAAGCGTGTCCGTGTCTACGGCACCACCCGCAGGAACGCGGCTGACAGGCTCGCCGAGAAGATCGCCGACAGCAACCGCGGGCTGCCAGTCGCCACCGCTGACGGCACCCTTGGTGACTACCTGACGTACTGGCTCGGCAGTGTCGCGGTCCACCGGCTTCGCGAGAACACCCACACGCGCTACTCCGCCTGCGTCCGCCTCCACCTCATCCCCGGCCTGGGCACCAAGAAGATCGCGAGGCTCACCGCCAAGGACGTCCGCACCTTCCTCGACCGGCTCCGCACCACCTGTCAGTGCTGCACCCAGGGCCTGGACACCGAACGAAAGAAGTGCTGTGCGATCGGCGAGTGCTGCCAGAAACGGCTGTCCCCCTTGACCGTGACCTACGTGCACTCGGTGCTCAAGTCGGCTCTGGAACACGCCGTCCGCGAGGACGAGCTGCCGCGCAACGTCGCCCGGAACGTCAAAGCCGCCACGCCCCGGCCCAGGCGCTTCCGGCCCCTGACTGCGACGGAGGCTCGTCAGTTCCTCGACGCCGCCCGCACGGACCGGCTCCACGCGCTGTACGAACTCGCGCTGCGCACCGGACTCCGCAAGGGCGAACTCCTGGGCCTCCTCTGGGAAGACCTCGACCTCACAACCGGAACGGCCAGCATCCGCCGCTCGCTCCAGCGCACCCGCACCGGCGGCCTCACGCATCTGCCCACCAAGACCCGGGCGTCTGAGCGCCGTATCGCGCTCCCGACCGAATGCCTCCACTCCCTCAAGGAGCACAAACAGCAGCAGGACAAGGAGCGCGGGACAGCAGGGTCAGCCTGGCAGGACAGCGGCCTCGTCTTCACCACCCCTACCGGCCGGCCTCTCGACCCGGCCAACCTCACCCGCCGCTTCCGCAGCTTCCTTGACCGGGCCGGACTCCGACGCATCCGCTTCCACGACCTACGGCACTCGACCGCCACCCTGCTCCTGGAACAGGGCGTCGACCTCGTCGTCATCAAGGAGCTGTTGGGCCACGCCCACATCGGCGTCACCGCCGGCGTCTACGCCCACGTGAGGCTCCGCCTCCAACGCCAAGCCATCGACACCCTGGGCCACGCCCTGGGCACAACCGACGACGCCCCAGACGATCCGCCCTCGACAGCAGTCGTCCGCTGACGTTGCCGTCAGCGTTGCCGTCAAACGCCATATGGGGCCCCGCCCGGAAGTTCTTCC
>NZ_JBSGTX010000118.1:0-16169 GCF_053607625.1 Streptomyces sp. NPDC055103 | reverse complement strand
CGTCCACACACCCCGCAAGACGGGCACTGCCACGTCCCGGAACAAGAAGTCGACCACTCCTCGCCCACGCCGCACAGGTTAAAGATCAAGCTAGAACCCCAGGTAGAAGTGGCGCAGCTTGTCGTCCTCGGCCACGCACGGCATCCCGGCGGCCTCCATCACTCGGTGGGAGGCGGGGTTGTCGCGGTCGGCGTCCCCCTTCACGCCTTCGGCGCCGGCCTGCCGGGCCAGTTCGAGGAGCGCCCGCAGGGCCTCGGAGGCGTATCCCTTCCCGCGCTCCCCGGGCGCGAGGCCGTACCCGACGGTCGCGACCCCGAGCTCGTCCGGCGGCCCGTGGAACCCGATCCCGCCGACGGCGACCCCCGTGTCCCGGAGCCGTATCTCGTACGTGCGGAACACCCCCGGATCGCCCCGCTCGGCGACCCCGCGCAGGAACCCGGTGTTGGCGCGGACATCCCCGTCCGAGGGATACCCCTCCGACCACAGGTCCTCGTCCCCGGGTACCCGGGCGACGACGCGCTCGGCCTCCGCGACGCTCAACGGATGCAACAGAAGCCGCTCGGTGGCGACAGAAGTGATCTTCACGGGTGCAGTCTGAGCCGCCGTCGCCCCCCGAGCAACGCTTTTCCCTCCGGCCCCCGGAGGTCGGTGCCCCCCGGAGGTCGGTGCCCGCGGGCAGGGTCGAGGGAGCAGGAGCGCTCCCTCGACCCGGACCCGCTCCGGACCGTCTCGTTCCGGCCTTCGCCTACAGCACCGGGAGGTTCTTGCGGAGTTCGAAGGCGGTGACCTCGCTCCGGTACTCCTCCCACTCCTGCTTCTTGTTGCGCAGGAAGAAGTCGAAGACGTGCTCACCGAGCGTCTCCGCGACCAGTTCGCTCTTCTCCATCAGGGCGATCGCCTCGCCGAGGTTCTGCGGGAGCGGCTCGATGCCCATCGCCCGGCGTTCCGCGTCGGAGAGGGCCCAGACGTCGTCGTCGGCGCCGGCCGGGAGTTCGTACCCCTCCTCGATGCCCTTGAGGCCGGCCGCGAGGAGGACCGCGTACGTCAGGTAGGGGTTGGCGCCCGAGTCGATCGAGCGGACCTCGACGCGCGACGAGCCCGTCTTGCCCGGCTTGTACATGGGGACGCGGATCAGGGCCGAGCGGTTGTTGTGGCCCCAGCAGATGTACGAGGGGGCCTCGCCGCCCGAGCCGGCCGTGCGGGACGAGCCGCCCCAGATGCGCTTGTACGAGTTGACCCACTGGTTGGTGACGGCCGAGATCTCGCCCGCGTGCTTCAGGAGGCCCGCGATGAAGGAGCGGCCCACCTTGGAGAGCTGGTACTCGGCGCCCGACTCGTAGAAGGCGTTCCGGTCACCCTCGAAGAGCGACAGGTGGGTGTGCATGCCCGAGCCCGGGTAGTCGGAGAACGGCTTCGGCATGAAGGTGGCCTGGACGCCCTGTTCGAGCGCGACCTGCTTCATGACCAGGCGGAAGGTCATGATGTTGTCGGCCGTGGACAGGGCGTCCGCGTAGCGGAGGTCGATCTCCTGCTGGCCCGGCGCGCCCTCGTGGTGGGAGAACTCCACCGAGATGCCCATCGATTCGAGCATCGTGATCGCCTGGCGGCGGAAGTCCATGCCGACGTTCTGCGGGGTGTGGTCGAAATAGCCCGAGTTGTCGGCCGGGGTGGGCCGCGTGCCGTCGAGCGGCTTGTCCTTCAGGAGGAAGAACTCGATCTCGGGGTGGGTGTAGAAGGTGAAGCCGAGGTCGGAGGTCTTCGCCAGCGCCCTCTTGAGGACGTAGCGCGGGTCCGCGAAGGACGGCGAGCCGTCCGGCATCAGGATGTCGCAGAACATCCGGGCCGTGCCCGGGGCCTCGGCGCGCCACGGCAGGATCTGGAAGGTGCCCGGATCCGGCTTGGCGATCATGTCCGATTCGTATACGCGGGCGAAACCCTCGATCGCCGAGCCGTCGAAGCCGATGCCCTCGTCGAAGGCCTGCTCAAGCTCGGCGGGCGCCACGGCCACCGACTTGAGGAAGCCCAGTACATCAGTGAACCACAGGCGCACGAAGCGGATGTCGCGCTCCTCAAGCGTACGGAGCACAAATTCCTGCTGCTTGTCCATTTCCACACCCATCCTCGCTGGTCAGGCCGCCTGCTCCCACCGCCTCCGGTGCATCGGGGGGCACCTGAGCATCCCACCACATGGTTTCGCGCACGTTGCGTACCCATAGTGCCTGCTCGGGTGTGACGCAGGTAACGGGAGGAGGGGGATTCGGGGGTGTCGTGGGTGTTCGTCGGTACGCGGCCGGTACCCAGGGGTACCCCGGCCGGTACTCAGGGGTACCCCGGCCGGTACTCAGGGGTACCCCGGCCGGTACTCAGGGGTACCCCGGCCGGTACTCAGGGGTACCCCGGCCGGTACCCAGGGGTACCCCGTTCGGCCCACAGAGGGCCCGCGCCCACTACGATCTGCGCCCATGGGGGCCCCGCGGCTCGTACGCCTGTTCCGACACGCGCGTCCCATGGCACTGGTGAGTGCCGTGGCGACGCTCCTCGCCGCGCTCTTCGTCTGCCTGGGGACCGGGCCGGGGACCGACCCCCATCACGAGGCGGCGGCGTCGGCGACCCACGGCGCGCGGACCTCGGCGGTGGCGGCCGTGGGCGAGTACGTCTGCCCGTACGACCGCGGCGGCTGCTCGCTCGTCCCCTCCCTCTCCCCCGCGGTGCTCAGCGCGCCCCCGCTCGACCCCCCGCTCCACGCGGAGGACCGGCTCCCGCGCCTCGACCCGCCCTCCGGTGACAGCCCGGCGCGCCGTTCCGGCATCCGGGCGCGCGCGCCTGACCTGCACGTCCTTCAAGTTCTCCGGACATAGCGGCGGCGGGCCTCCCGCCCCCTCCCCGTATGTCCCGCTCCGAACTCCACCCCATCCCTGACGAAGGACGACATCACCATGGCCGCCAACCGCTCCGCCAACGCCGACCGCCGCGCCCGAATAGAGGAGATGCGCCGCGCCGAGCAGGCCCGTGAGCGCCGCAACCGTCTGATCACGATCGGCGTCTCGGGAGTCGTCGTCCTGGGCCTCGTCGGCTTCGGCAGCTTCGTGCTGCTGAAGAAGTCCGACGAGCAGGACGCGAAGGAGGCCGCCGCCAAGGCCCCCATCAAGGCCGAGCAGACCTGGGACGCGAAGAAGCTCGGCCGCAACCACGTCGAGACCGCCGTGAAGTACGACATGAAGCCGCCGGTCGGCGGTGACCACCACCCGGTCTGGATGAACTGCGACGGCGTGGTCTACGACAAGGCGATCAACGACGTGAACGCCGTGCACTCGCTGGAGCACGGCGCCGTCTGGGTGACGTACAGCAAGCAGGCCGACAAGGCCGACGTGGAGAAGCTGGCCACGAAGGTCGGCAAGACCAAGTACACGCTGATGAGCCCCGTGGACGACCAGGCCGGCGCCCTCATGCTGTCCGCCTGGGGCAAGCAGGTGACCGTCGACAGCGCCTCCGACCCGCGGGTCGACGCCTTCTTCACGAAGTACGTCCAGGGCCCGCAGACCCCCGAGCCGGGCGCCGCCTGCACCGGCGGGGTCGGTCAGTGACCCGGTCGGTGAGCGACGAGACCGGCGCGGCCGGGGAGACCGGCGCGGACCAGGAGTTCGGCGCGGGCGAGGAGTTCGGCGCGGACGAGGCGTTCGTGCCCTCCGTGCGGCGCGGGCCCGGCCGGACGCAGTGGGCCGCGGTCACCGCCGTCGCGCTCGCGCTGCTCTTCGCCGGGGGCGCCGTCACGGTCGCCTCCGCGGAGCGCGACGAGGCGCCGCGTACCCCCGCGACCGACTCCGCGGACGCCGGCTTCGCCCGGGACATGGCCGTCCACCACCAGCAGGCCGTCGAGATGTCGTTCATCGTCCGGGACCGCACCCGGGACGAGTCGGTGCGCCGCCTCGCGTACGACATCGCCAACACCCAGGCCAACCAGCGCGGCATGATGCTCGGCTGGCTGGACCTGTGGGGGCTGCCCAAGCTCCAGTCCGGCGTCGAGCCGATGGCCTGGATGGGGATGGGCGTGGGTACGGCCGACAGCGGGCCGTCGGACGGCGCGCTGATGCCCGGCATGGCGACCGACACGCAGATGGACGCCCTGCGCGAGGCCAGTGGCCGGGACGCCGAGGTCCTGTACCTGAAGCTCATGACCGACCACCACAAGGGCGGGGTCCACATGGCCCAGGGCTGCGTGCAGAAGTGCGCCCCTGGCGTCGAGCGCGACCTCGCCCAGGGGATGGTCGACGCGCAGCGGTCCGAGATCCTTCTGATGGCGGACATGCTCGCCAAGCGCGGCGCCTGAAGCGACGCGGGGGCTGCCCCGCGGTCCGCACGGCCCCCGTGACCCGCTGCGGTCGCGGGGGCCGTGGCGTGCGCCGACAATGAGTGAGCTCGGGGACGTTCGTACGACGACGTTCGACGAAAGGTACGCAGCTCATGACCACGGCGAAGGACATCATGCATCCCGGGGCCCGCTGGATCCCGGCACACGAGACGCTCGACCGCGCCGCGCAGCTGATGCGCGACCTGAACGTGGGCGCGCTGCCCATCGCCGACGAGAACGAACGGCTCTGCGGCATCATCACGGACCGCGACATCGTGGTCGGCTGTGTGGCCATGGGCCACGATCCGGCGAAGATCACCTGCGGTGCGATGGCGAAGGGCACGCCACGCTGGGTCGAGGCGGGCGCCGACGTGGGCGCCGTCCTGGAGGAGATGCAGAGCCACCAGATCCGTCGTCTCCCCGTCATCGAGGGCAAGCGGCTCGTCGGCATGATCAGTGAGGCCGATCTGGCCCAGCATCTGTCGGACGAGCAGATCAAGGCGTTCTGCACGAGCGTCTACGCCGCCGGCTGACCTGACCGCGGCACCGTCCGGGCCACCGCGTCCGGGTGGTCCGGCATCACCGACGGCCCGACCCCTCCCAGGAGGCGTCGGGCCGTCGCGCGTCGGCGGCGTTCCCGGCGGAGGCCGGTGCGGACGTCAGGACGTGCCCGAGGGTTCCCGGTGGTCCGGGTGGACCCAGCTCGGCTTGCGGTACTTGAGGAGCGCGGCCGGGATGACGATGCCGAGGACGAACAGCCCGCCGCCGACGATGAGCAGGTAGCGCCAGAGCGGCTGGCCGCCGAACTGGTCGGGCGGGACGAAGCCGATGACGAGCGCGGCGACCGAGGCGACGAAGCCGATGCCGGCGACCCACTCGACGGCGGGGACGCGGAAGCCGCGTTCGACGTCCGGCCGGCTCCTGCGGAGCTTGACGACGGCCACGAACATCAGCAGGTACGCGATCAGGTAGATCTGCACGGTGATGACGGAGAACATCCAGTACGCGCTGGAGACGTCGTCGCTGAAGGCGTACAGGACGCCGATCAGGGTCGTGACGACGCCCTGCGCGATCATGATGTTCTGCGGGACGCCGTTCCTGTTGAGCCTCTGCAGCGCGGGCGGCAGGTAGCCCTCCTGCCGGGAGAGCAGGACGAGCCCCTTCGCGGGTCCGGCGAGCCAGGTGAGCATGCCGCCGAGGGCCGCGCAGACCAGCATGACGCCGACGACCTTCGTCATCCAGCCGATGGAGAAGTGGTCGAAGAAGGCCTGGAAGGCCTGCATGAGACCGGCGGTCAGGCTGAGCTGCGCCGAGGGCATGACCCAGGCGATGGCGAGGGCCGGAAGGATGAAGATCAGCAGGACCAGGCCGGTCGCCAGGAACATCGACTTCGGGTACTCGCGCTTGGGCTCGCGCAGCGAGGAGACGTGGACGCCGTTCATCTCCATGCCCGCGTAGGACAGGAAGTTGTTGACGATGAGGACCAGGCTCGCGAGGCCGGTCCACGGCGGGAGCCAGTGGTCGGCGCTCATGGGCTGCGCCGAGGGGTTGCCCTGGCCGAGGAAGACCATGCCGAGGAGGACGAGCAGCACGCCGGGGATGAGGGTGCCGATGATCAGGCCGAAGGAGGAGAGGCCGGCGATCGTCTTCGTCCCGCGCGAGGAGATCCAGACCCCGCTCCAGTAGACGACGACGATGACGATCGCGACGTAGACGCCGTTCTCGGCGAGGGAGGGATCGATGACGTACGCGAAGGTCGAGGCGACGTACGCGAGCAGGCTCGGGTAGTACGCGATGGTCATCGCGAACTGGCACCAGACCGCGAGGAAGCCCAGCGGCTTGCCCAGGGCCTCGCTGACCCAGCGGTAGATGCCGCCCGACCAGCCGGAGGCGAGCTCGGCGCCGACGAGGGCGGTGGGGAGCAGGAAGACGATGGCCGGGAGCAGGTAGAGGAAGATCGCGGCGAGGCCGTAGATGGCCATCGACGGTGAGGGCCGGAGGCTCGCGACGGACGCGGTGGTCATGAAGGCGAGCGTCAGCCACGAGATGAACTGCCGCTTGGTGCCGTCGTCCTGGCCCGTCGCCGTGTCGCCGGCGGAGGGGCGTGCCGACTCTGCCGGGTCGTCAGTGGTCGTCATGGGCCCATGATCAGCGGGGCGGGGCCGGGCCGCATGTCGAGCGGGGGGGCGCCGCCTGGCGGGTGGCATGGCCGGCTCGGGGGGAGCTCCGGGTGTGGTCGGGACCTGCCCGGGCGTGGGTGGGACCTGCCCGGGCGTGGGTGGGACCTGCCCGGGCGTTTTTCGGGACATCGCGTCGGTGTGACGATTACACTGGCCGGGTGCCTCAACTACGCCTCGCCCTGAATCAGATCGACTCGACCGTCGGAGACATCGCCGGGAACGCCGAGGCGATCGTCCACTGGACCCGGCACGCCGCCGGACAGGGCGCGCATCTCGTCGCGTTCCCCGAGATGGCGCTGACCGGCTACCCCGTCGAGGACCTGGCCCTTCGGCCCTCCTTCGTCGAGGCCTCCCGGGAGGCCCTGCGCGGGCTCGCCCGGCGGCTCGCGGACGAGGGCTTCGGCGAGCTGCCGGTCGTCGTCGGCTACCTCGACCGCTCCGAGCAGGCCGAGCCGAGGCTCGGCAGGCCCGCAGGGTCGCCCGAGAACGCCGCCGCCGTGCTGCACCGGGGCGAGGTGGCGCTGCGCTTCGCCAAGCACCACCTCCCCAACTACGGCGTCTTCGACGAGTACCGCTACTTCGTCCAGGGCGACACGATGCCGGTCGTCCGCGTCCACGGCGTCGACGTGGCCCTGGCGATCTGCGAGGACCTCTGGCAGGAGGGCGGCCGCGTCCCGGCGGCGCGCTCCGCGCGGGCCGGGCTGCTCCTGTCGGTCAACGCCTCGCCGTACGAGCGGAACAAGGACGACACACGGCTCGAACTGGTCCGCAGGCGGGCCCGGGAGGCCGGCTGCGTCACCGCGTACCTGGCGTCGACCGGCGGCCAGGACGAGCTGGTCTTCGACGGCGACTCGATCGTCGTGGACGCGGCGGGCGAAGTGATCGCCCGCGCCCCGCAGTTCGTCGAGGGCAGTGTGATCGTCGACCTGGAGCTGCCGGCGGCCGACCCCGAGGCCCCTGAGGGGGTCGTCGGCGACGTCGACGGGTTGCGGATCGACCGGGTCGTGCTCTCCGAGAAGCCACTGCCCGCGTACGAGCCGGAGCTCGCGGGCGGGTACGCGCACCGGCTCGACGACGACGAGGAGATCTACTCCGCCCTGGTCGTGGGGCTGCGCGCGTACGTCGCGAAGAACGGTTTCCGCTCGGTCCTGATCGGGCTGTCCGGCGGCATCGACTCGGCGCTCGTCGCCGCGATCGCCTGCGACGCGGTCGGCGCGGGGAACGTGTACGGGGTGTCGATGCCCTCCAAGTACTCCTCCGACCACTCGCGCGGCGACGCCGCCGAGCTGGCCCGGCGCACCGGCCTGAACTACCGCACGGTGTCGATCGAGCCGATGTTCGACGCGTACATGGCGTCGCTGGGTCTCACCGGCCTCGCCGAGGAGAACCTCCAGTCCCGACTGCGCGGCACGACGCTGATGGCGATCTCCAACCAGGAGGGGCACATCGTCCTCGCGCCGGGCAACAAGTCCGAGCTGGCGGTGGGCTACTCGACGCTGTACGGCGACTCCGTCGGCGCGTTCGGGCCCATCAAGGACGTCTACAAGTCGACCGTCTTCCGGCTCGCGCGCTGGCGCAACCGCGCCGCCGAGGAGCGCGGCATGACCCCGCCGATCCCGGAGAGCTCGATCGCCAAGCCGCCCAGCGCCGAGCTGCGCCCCGGCCAGGTAGACACGGACTCGCTGCCCGACTACGACGTCCTCGACGGGATCCTCTCGCTGTACGTGGACGCGGACCGGGGCAAGGACGAGATCGTGGCGGCCGGTTTCGACGAGGAGGTCGTCGCGCGCACGCTGCGGATGGTGGACGCGGCGGAGTACAAGCGGCGCCAGTACCCGCCGGGCACCAAGATCTCGGCGAAGGGCTTCGGCAAGGACCGACGGCTGCCGATCACGAACCGCTGGCGGGAGACGACGTCGTCTCGCTGAGAGCCCTGGCGTCGGTGCCGAGGGGGCTTCCCGCCACGACGCGGGAGGCCCCCTCCGCCGTCCCGGGGGCGCGGTCGAGCAGGCCCGCGACCGCCGCGATCGCCAGGCCGATCGCCGTGAGGCCCGCGCCGACGAGGGCCGGGGAGGTCCAGCCCCAGCCGGCGGCTATGGCGGCGCCGCCCGCCCAGGCACCGCCCGCGTTGGCGAGGTTGAAGGCGGAGTGGTTGGAGGCGGAGGCGAGCGTCGGGGCGTCCTTGGCCTTCCGCATGACCAGCATCTGGAGCGGGGTGGTGGTCAGGAAGCCGACCGCGCCGAGCACGACGACCGTGACGAGGGCCAGCCAGGGCACGTGGACGGTGAAGCGGAAGGCGACCAGCGCCAGGACGAGGGCCGCGAGCGAGCCGTACAGGGTCGGGCGGAGCGCCCGGTCCGTCAGCGGACCCGCGGCGAGTGCCCCGCCCGTCATGCCGATGCCGAAGAGCGCCAGGACGATCGTGACGGTGGAGTCGCCGAATCCCATCACCTCGGTCGTCATCGAGGCGAGGTAGGAGTAGACGGCGAAGACGCCCGCGAAGCCGAAGACCGCGGTGAGCAGGCCGAGCAGCACCTGCGGGCGGCCCAGGGCGCGTATCTCGCGGCCCAGCCTTTGTCGCTCGTCCACGGGCACGTGGGGGACGAGGCGGGCGAGCGCGGCCATGGCCACGAGGCCGATGACGGTGACGACGAGGAAGGTGGCCCGCCAGCCGAGGTGCTGGCCGAGCAGGGTCGCGGCCGGTACGCCGAGGATGTTGGCGACGGTCAGGCCGAGGAACATCGTGGCCACCGCCCGCGCCTGCCGGTCCTCGGACACGAGCCGGGCGGCGACGACCGCGCCGACGCCGAAGAACGCCCCGTGCGGGAGTCCGGCGAGGATCCGGCCGCCGACCAGCCAGCCGAAGCCGGGGGCGAGCGCGGAGGCGAGGTTGCCGACGACGAAGAGGGCCATCAGCAGGAGCAGCATCCTCCTGCGCGGGATCCGCGAGCCGAGGGCCGTGAGCAGCGGGGCGCCGACGACCACGCCGATCGCGTACGCGGAGACGAGGTACCCGGCGGTGGGGACCGAGGTGCCGAGGTCGTCGGCGACGTGGGGCAGGAGGCCCATCATCACGAACTCGGTCGTGCCGATGCCGAAGGCGGAGACGGCGAGCGCGAGCAGCGCCAGGGGCATGGGGAGAGCCCTTCCTGAAGGTCCCGAAGATAGTTCTTCGTCGGAACAAAGACTCTCAGGTGGAATCTTCCCCGCGGCTTCCGGGGGATGAAGGGAAGGTTTCGGCCCGGTCTTCGGGCCGGGGCGCCGCGACCCCGGCCATGATCCGCCGGAGCTCAGAGCTTCACGCGGGCGGCGAGCTCAGAGCTTCACGCGGGCGGCGATCGGGAGGTGGTCGCTGTTCGTCTCCGGCAGCGCCCAGGACGACATCGGCTCGACGCCCTTCACCATGATCTGGTCGATCCTGGCCATCGGGAACGAGGCCGGCCAGCTGAAGCCGAAGCCGTCGCCCGCCGCGCCCTGCGTGGAGCGGAGCTGCGAGGTGACGGCGTTGAGCGAGCGGTCGTTCATGGTGCCGTTGAGGTCGCCGAGGAGGACGATCCGCTCATGCTTGTCGTGGGCGATGGCCTCGCCGAGGGCGTTGGCGCTGTTGTCGCGCTGGTTGGCGGTGAAGCCCGCGTTCAGCTTGACCCGGACGGACGGCAGGTGGGCGACGTAGACCGCGACCTCGCCCTTGGGGGTCACCACGTCGGCGCGCATGGCGCGGGTCCAGCCCATCCGGATGTCGACGGGCTGCGCGGCGCGCAGGGGGAACTTGCTCCAGAGGCCGACCGTGCCCTGGACGGAGTGGTACGGGTACGCCTCCGCGAGGCCCCGTTCGTACGTCGGGACCATGTCGCCCTTGAGCTCCTCGAGGGCCAGCACGTCGGCGCCCGAGGCCGCGAGCTCGCGGGCGGTGCCCTCGGGGTCGGGGTTGTCGGCGTTCACGTTGTGGGTGGCGACGGTGAGATCGCCGCCGGGGACGGACTTGTCGGCGACGAGGCCGCCGAAGAGGTTGAGCCAGACCACGGTCGGCAGCAGCAGCGCGATCAGGGCGGTGGCGGAGCGGCGGACCAGGGCGAGGACGAGCAGCAGGGGGACGAGGAGTCCCAGCCAGGGCAGGAAGGTCTCGGTCAGGCTGCCGAGGTTGCCGATCGTGTTGGGGATCTCGGCGTGGAAGACCATGAGGAGGGTCAGCGCCACCGCCGCGGCGGCGATCAGGATGCCCCGGCGCCAGATGCCGGGGTCGCGCCGGAGACCGTCGAGAGCGGTCCGGAACCGGGATCCGGAACCGGGACGGCGCCCGTTCCCGCCGCCGTGCTCGGTCTCCGTCATGTCCACCCGCGCCATCGCACTGTCCTCACTGCTGCCGTGCCGTGCTGCCTTGCCGTCTTGCGTGACCCGGTGCCGACACTAGGCGATCCCGGGACCGTCGTACTCCCCCAGGGACGACACCGGCGCGTGGCGGGTTCCTGCAGGTGACGCGGGCGACAGCCCTGTGACAGAACGCGCACATTCGTACGGGTCGGATCGGGTACGGGATGGATCAGGCGCGGGGCGGAAAGGTGCGGGACGGATCAGGCGCGGGCGGATCAGCTGCGGGGGCGCAGGCCTTCCAGGACCGTGTCGACGATCCGCTCGGCGAGACCGGGCTCCAGTGTGCTGCCGGGGCGGATGACGGTTCGGAGGAGCAGGGGGCCCGTGAAGAGGTCGTTGACCAGCTCGACGTCGAGGTCGTCGCGGATCTCGCCCCGCTCCATCCCGCGCCGGACAGCGTCCAGACCGAGGAGGCGGCGCGGCTCGATCACGGTGCGGTGGTAGGTGTTCCACAGCTTCGGATAGAGCTGCTGCATCTGCGAGAACACGTTTTGAGCTCGATGGCCGCGTCGAAGATCGCCTGCTCGGCGGCCTCGCTCCGCGGCCGCCCGCGCCGTGCGGCACCGGACGGGTTGACGCCGGGCGAGGCCTCGCCGGGGGGCAGCCTCACCGGGTGTCACCTCGCCCTGACCCAATTTCGATACGAGACCGTCTCGTATCGAAAGACCTGGCGGAGGCTTTACGTGCCGCCGCTGCCTTCCGTCCATGCATTGCGCCGGTGTGAACAGCGCCACTCCGGCCCACTTCCCCGCCCGCCCGGCGAAGTGCCACCATGGATGTGGTCCGGGGACGCCGTCAGGGCGCCTCGAGATGACGAAGGAGCCGTTTCCCATGACGCTTCAGGCTGCCCCCACATCACCCGCCGACAGCAGCAAGGCGCTGTACGGCGGCAAGGGCACGCGCCGCATCACCGTCCACGACATCGCCGCCGCCAAGGCCCGCGGCGAGAAGTGGCCCATGCTCACCGCCTACGACGCGATGACCGCCTCCGTCTTCGACGAGGCCGGCATTCCCGTGATCCTCGTCGGCGACTCGATGGGCAACTGTCACCTCGGCTACGAGACCACCGTGCCGGTCACGATGGACGAGATGACGATCCTCTCCGCCGCCGTCGTCCGGGGCACGAAGCGCGCCCTCGTCGTCGGCGACCTGCCCTTCGGCTCGTACCAGGAAGGGCCCGTGCAGGCCCTGCGCAACGCCACCCGGCTGGTCAAGGACGCCGGGGTCGGCGCCATCAAGCTGGAGGGCGGCGAGCGCTCCCTGGCGCAGACCGAGCTGCTCGTGCAGGCCGGCATCCCCGTCATGTCCCACCTCGGCCTCACCCCGCAGTCCGTGAACACCATGGGCTACCGGGTGCAGGGCCGTAGCGACGAGGCCGCCCACCGGCTGCTCAGCGACGCCAAGGCGGCGCAGGACGCGGGAGCCTTCGCGGTCGTGCTCGAACTCGTACCGGCCGAGCTGGCCGCCGAGGTCACCCGCTCGCTGCACATCCCGACCATCGGGATCGGCGCGGGCGCCGGCACCGACGCGCAGGTCCTCGTCTGGACCGACATGGCCGGTCTGACCGGCGGCAAGGTCCCGCGCTTCACCAAGCAGTACGCCAACCTCCGCGAGACCCTCGGCGACGCCGCGCGCGCCTTCGCGGAGGACGTCTCCGGCGGGGCGTTCCCCGCCGAGGAGCACACCTTCCACTAGATCCACCGGGTCCAACGGGTCCAACGGGTCCGCGGGATCCAGTGGACCCACAGGATCAGAGGACCCACAGGATCCAGAGCACTCCCCCGGAGCCACTGCGGCACCTCCGACAGCCCGCCGACATCCCCCATCGGCGGGCTGTCGGTCATCTGTCGGGGGATTGTCGGTGGCGGCTGGTGTAGTGGCTGCCATGACGCGATCACACACCAACGCCGTCGAGGTCCGGGGCCTCGTGAAGCACTTCGGCGCGACGAAGGCCCTCGACGGGGTCGACCTGGACGTCCGGGAGGGCACCGTCCTCGGGGTCCTCGGGCCGAACGGCGCCGGCAAGACCACCCTCGTCCGCTGCCTGTCCACCCTCCTCGTCCCGGACGCCGGAACCGCCACGGTCGCCGGCTACGACGTGGTGAAGCACCCCCGCCAGCTGCGCCGCACCATAGGGCTCACCGGCCAGTACGCCTCGGTCGACGAGAAGCTCTCCGGCTGGGAGAACCTCTACATGATCGGGCGGCTGCTCGACCTGTCCCGGCAGGACGCCCGCCGCCGGTCCGACGAGATGCTGGAGCGCTTCTCCCTGACCGACGCCGCCAAGCGGCCCGCGATGACCTACTCCGGCGGCATGCGACGCCGGCTCGACCTCGCCGCCTCGATGATCGGACAGCCCTCCGTCCTCTACCTGGACGAGCCGACGACCGGTCTCGACCCGCGCACCCGCAACGAGGTGTGGGACGAGGTGCAGCGGATGGTCTCCGAGGGCGTCACCGTCCTGCTGACCACCCAGTACATGGAGGAGGCGGAGCAGCTCGCGAGCGAGCTGACCGTCATCGACAAGGGCAGGGTCATCGCCAAGGGCGGGGTCGACGAGCTCAAGGCGAAGGTCGGCGGCCGGACCCTGAAGATCCGCCCGGTCGACCCGGACCAGCTGTCCGCGATGGCCGCCGCGCTCCGCGAGACCGGTCTCGACGGCGTCGCCGGCTCGACCGTCGTGCCCGACGAGGGCGCGCTGTACGTGCCGATCCTCACCGACCAGCAGCTGACCGCCGTGGTGGCGCTGCTGGGCGCGCGCGGCTTCGGCATCGCCCACATCGGGACCCATCTGCCCAGCCTGGACGAGGTGTTCCTCGCGATCACCGGCCAGAAGACCGACGTGTCCGACGCGATCACCGAGGAGGTCGCCGCATGAGCACGACCACGACCACCACTGTCACCAAGTCCCCCGTCGACGGGCCGAGGACGGCTCCGGCGCGCCCCGCGCCGTCCGCGGAGGGCCGGATCGGGCTGCGGGCCAATCTCCGCCACATCGGCGCGCTGGCCCGCCGCAACGCCCTCCAGATCAAGCAGGACCCGGAGTCGATGTTCGACGCCGTCCTGATGCCGATCATCTTCATCCTGCTGTTCGTGTACGTCTTCGGCGGCGCGATCTCGGGCAAGGGCAACAACGACGTCTACGTCAACTACGTGACGCCCGGCCTGATGGCGATGATGGGCATGAACATCGCCATGGCCGTCGGTGTGGGCATCAACGACGACTTCAAGAAGGGGGTCATGGACCGGTTCCGGACGATGCCGATCGCCCGGTCCTCCGTCCTGATCGCGAAGATCGTCGTCGAGGTCGGCCGGATGCTGATCGCCACCGCGATCCTGCTCGGCATGGGCTTCCTGCTCGGCCTGGAGATCCACACCTCGGTCCTCCACCTCTTCGCCGCCATCGGTCTGTCGATGGTCTTCGGAGCCTCGCTGATGTGGATCTTCATCCTGCTCGGTCTCACCCTCAGCACGGCCCAGGCCGTCCAGGGCATGGCCATGCTCGTCCTGATGCCGCTCCAGTTCGGCTCGTCGATCTTCGCGCCGACGACGTCGATGCCGGGCTGGCTGGAGACCTTCACCGACTACAACCCGCTGTCGAACCTCGCCGACGCCGCCCGGAACCTGATCAACGGCGGTCCGGTCGCCCACTCGGTGTGGATGACCCTCGGCTGGGCGCTGGTCATCACGGTCGTCACGGCGCCGCTCGCGGTCACCAAGTTCCGCAAGAAGACCTGAGCGGCGCCCCGGACACGGGGGTCAGGACTCGGCGCGCTCACTGATCGCGTCGGCGGCGCGGCCGAGCAGGGCGGCGGTCTCTTCCACGGAGAGGCCGTCGCCTTCGGCGTACGCCGCGGCGAACGCGGCCTCGCCGAGGACGGACCGGACGATCTCCGTCGCCCGGGCGAGGTTCTCCTCCTCCAGCGGCGGTGCCAGGTGCCCCGGCGGCACCAGGCCCTCCCGGGCTCCGAGCAGCACCGCGCCCGTCCGCGCCGCCGCCCCGCCGAGCCCGCCCAACGCCCAGGCGGCCGTGGCCAGATGGACCGACGGCATCTGCGGGGCGATCATCATCGACAGTGCGCTGAGGGAACGCTCGTACGCCTGCGCGGCGAGGTCCAGGGCGGAGGCGTACGCCCCGTCCACATTGTCCAGCCAGCCCAGGCTGCCGAGCGTGAAGCCCTCGAAGATGGAGAGGGTCTCGGAGTCGAACTCGTACCGCAGCATGCGGAGGTGCTCCCGGGCCTCGGCGGTCCGGCCGGTGCGGCCGAGCGCCATGCCGAGGAACAGCCGGGCACCGAGCTGGGGTTCGTGGCCCCAGGTCTGGCCGCCCTCCACGATCTCGCGGAGGATCGCCTCCCCCTCGTCGATCCGACCGAGCTGGACGAGGATGTCGGCGTACCGGGCCCGCAGCAGAGCCGTCTGCGACTGGGCACCGATCCGCTCCGCGTAGCCGATGGCGGCCGCGAAGTCCTCGGCCGCGCCCTCGAACTCGAGCCGGCGCTCGCGGGCCTCCCCGCGGGCGGAGAGCGCCTCGGCGGCACCCCAGGCATCTCCGAGGCGGATGAAGAGCTCCAGGCTCTCCTCGGCGTCGACGCCCGCCTCGACGGCCCAGTCGCCCCGGTTGGCGAACATGTTGGCGCGTAGCTGGAGGGCGTTGGCGAGCTCCCAGTCGTAGCCGTGGCGGCGGCAGGCCTCGACGGTCGTGTCGAGGAGTTCGCGGAGCCGGCCGGCCTCGCCGATGAGGAGGACCGCGAAGACGGCGAAGGAGCCGGGCAGTCGGCAGGTCTGCGGCAGACCGGGCTCGTAGACTGCGGTCATCTCGCGGAGCCGGCGCACGCCGTCGGGGCTGGTCCAGCGCCCGGTCTCGTGGTCCATGTTGAGGAGTTCGACGAGGCGCACCCCGCGCCTGGCCTCCCAGCGCTGCTCCTCGGAGAGCGGCGGCGGCGCGGCCGTACACGGCTCGTGGAGGGGGATGACCGGGGCGGTGGGCGGCAGGAACGGGTCGGGTCCGAGGCCGGCGGCGGCCCGGGCCCAGTGCAGGGCGTCGGTGCGCAGGTCACGCATCTGCCAGTACCAGAGCAGGGAGTGGACGAGGACGAGCGCCTCGTCCTCGTCACGGGCGGCGACGGCCCGGCGCAGGGCGGTGCGGAGGTTGCCGTACTCGGTCCCGAACCGGGCGATGGCGGCGACCTGTCCGGCGCCGCGGAGCTCGGGATCGGTACGACGCGCCAGCTCGCGGTAGTACGCCAGATGCCGCCGCTCCGTCGCCG
>NZ_JBSGTX010000117.1:0-16524 GCF_053607625.1 Streptomyces sp. NPDC055103 | reverse complement strand
CCGTCCCTCCTGGGAGGCGGCCACCGGCCGTTTCGACCCACCACGCCCGGCTGCGAGCTCGTCGGCGTCAGCTGTCGGCGCCCGACAGTTCCGTGGCCGCCGACTGGAGCCAGGCACCGTACGAATGAGGGGCCGGCGGTGCCACCTCCATGCCGAGTTCGGCGGCGGCCAGGGCGTAATCGGACTCGTCGAGAGGGAGGGCGAGGAGTTCGTTCAGCTCGCCGCAGAGCCGGGCGACCAGCTGGGGGTCGGTGGTGGCGCGGTAGTCGGCGAGCGCGGCGGCGTGGTCGGCGAACTCGTCCACGATGTCCTGGGAGAACCAGCCGCCCAGCAGCTGCGCCGTCTCCGGGAAGCGGGCGTGCCACTCCCAGTGGGTCCGCGGGGACGAGGGCGGGGGGACTTCGCCGCCCTCGACGCTCTGCTTGAGGTGGTCGGCGAGGACAAGAAGCCAGTCCTGGATCGCGGACTCCGGTATTCCGGTGTCGGGGACGGCGTAGAACTCACCCATGCTCAGGCGCAGCCGGCCCGGGGGGTTGCGGCTGTACTCGCGCAACTGGCGCTCCGCCTCGGAGATGGCCCACGAGCGGGTGTGCCAGGTGTGGCGGAGGTAGGCCTCCAGGGCAGCGCTGCGCTTCTCCGGGGTGTCGTCGGCCGGCTGCCCGAGGTACGCGCGCATCACCTGGTCGAGCTCGCCGTAGCGGTGGTCGTGCTCAAGGGGCTTCATGGACACGGTCGTGAGCCTCTACAGATAGAAAGGGAGGGTGGTCTGGACGACGAACCCGTGCGGGCTCGCCGGCTCCCGGCGCAGCACGACGCGGGCCGCCCGGACGTCCACCGGCTGCAGCCCGGCCAGCGCCATCGCTTCCAGGAGCACCCGCCCTACGGGCTCCGCACGGGACGGCCAGGCGGCCTCGATGGTGAGCCGGGCGCGGGTGCCCTGAGCGAGCCAGCGGTGGATGACCTGCTCGTTGGCGGTCACGACCTGCTGGGTGGCCCACTGGGCGGTCTCCCGGTCGGGGTAGGTGGCGGAACGGGTCAGCATGAGGGCATTCTCTCGCGGTCGGTCGGCACGGTCGGTCCGGAGTTCCGTACGGTTCCGTACGGTCAGTAGTCGGCGAAGGTCCAGAACACGCCGACCTCGGCCTCGGAGAGGACCACGAGCCCGATGTCCTCGGAGTACACGGACATCTGCGTCCAGCCCCGGCTGCTGGAGAAGTAGTCAGGGGTCCTGTTGTCACGCGCCTCGGTGACGTTGGTGAGGCAGACGGGCGAGGCGCCGAAGCGGGCGAGCACGGTACGCGCCCGCTCCATGAGCCCGTCGAGACGCTCCGGGCGGTCCTTCAGGACCTTCGGCAGCATGCAGCCGTCGTCGGTCATGGCGACGAGCTGCTGGGCGGCGGACTCCGGGGCGATCTCGTAGAGACGTCCTCCGAGCTTCTCCAGGTCCGGCGGCTGGAACGGGTGGGCCGGCTCGTCCGCCCCGGGCGAGCCCACCCACTCGTCCAGGACCGCCCAGCCCCGGGGATCGGCCACCGACCGGTTCATGACGGCCAGGACGTCGAGGCGCCAGTCTTCGTGGCGGCGCGGGCCGGTGGCCATGTAGGCGAAGGAATCCTCGTGCAGGTACCGGAGGGCACCTTCCCAGTCCGTCTGTTCCACGTGCTCGGGCGTCATGTGCGGGGGCCTTTCTACGGAGCCGGCATGGAGGTGAGGACAGTGAACTCCGGATCAAGACCGGGCGTGTACTTGATCCTGGTCTCGACGAACTTCACCTGCTCCACCGTGGCGTTCATGCCGTTGTTCTGATAACCACGGCCCGGAATGGGCGGCACGTTGTCGTCCTTCTTGGACACGCTCGTCCCGCTGTACCCGTCGTTGGGTGCCTTCGACCGGAAGAGCTCCGTCGCGCCGGGGTCCGGGGGCGGCGGTCCCTTCAGCCACGCCTTGATCGCGGCCGAGTTGTCGTTGATGGTGTGCTGGGTGAGCTCCTGCGCCCGGTCGTACGTCGGGAACGAAGACGACCCGCTGATCCTGGGATTCCCGTAAGGCCAGGTGGGCGTGGTGTGACCGGGATTGTTCTGCTGGTCCCGCAGCCGCTGTTTCAGCTGCTCGTCCGTCTTGCCGACGTGCTTGTCGAGCGTGTGACCGTTGTTCAGCCACTCGTTGCTCGCCAGGTCCAACGTGTAGTTCCCGTTGGCGTCTTCCTTGATCCAGCGCTGAGGGTCCTTGAACTCGTCGAGCGCCCGCGCGCCGAACCCGTGCGCCCGGGCCACCCCGGCCTCGAACTTCGGTGCGCTGAGGTACGCCTCGTCCAGCGCCGGCATCATCGCGTCGAACCGGGCGGTGAGTGCGTTCAGCGTCGACTGGTACTTCCCGACGATGCGGTTGATGTCCGCAGTGTCGAGTTTGAGGACGATCTGGATGTCGAACTCGGCCAGCGCGCCCACACCCTTGGCGGCGCCCTTGCCGATGGTCTTGAAGAAGCCGCCGACGTCCTTCATGCCGACGCCGTCCTTGAGGTTCAAGTCCTTGTCGACGACGTCGAGGACCTCCTTCGCCGACTCCCTCACGGCCTCCACGAACTCGTCCCAGATGTCGCCGTTCAGCTCCACTGCGGCCTCGGCGTACTCCCGCAGGATGTCGCTGATCTTCTTCGCGGTGTCGAAGAGGACCGTCATCACCGGCTGACTGCCGGTCGGCGGCCCGTGCCCGTTGTTGCCGCCCTTCTGTGCCCACTGATAGCCCTCCCGGGAGTGTCCCCAGGCCGTGGCGCCCCACACCGCGCTGCAGAACACCTTCATGGCGTCCTGCCACTCCGTCTGCTGCGGGTTGCTGATGGTGGAGACCTCGCCCGTCAGCGTGCCCGACACCATGCTCAGACAGATCGTCGTGTCCGACCAGCATTGCGAGAGCGAGTTGAGGTAGTGCTGCTGCGGGTACGGGTAGACGTCGGCCAGCTTCCCGATCCGGAGCGCCTTCTTGAGGAGCGGTTGCAGGACGGTCCGTACGACCGGGGGTATGAGTTCGAGCAGTCTCCGGATGAAGTCGTCGCCACCGTCGTCGTCGCCCCACTTGAGGTCGGGGATCTGCCCGTAGTCCGGTTGCTTGTCGACGACCGAGGGCACCGGCATCTGCTGGACGGACTGGCCGGGCTTGGGGTGCGCGGCGGCGTCCGCTTTCGCGTACGCGTTGGCCGTCTCCGTGAAGCCGACGGCGACGCCGCCGACGCTGAGGACGCTTTTCGCCCAGACGTCCAGCCAGCGGTTGCCGACCTTCATGTACGCCTGAGAGAACTCGCGGGCGTCCGTGCCGGCCCCACCGGCGTCCGGGTACTTCCGCAGCCCATCAAGGAGTTTGTTTGCACCGGAGTTCAGCGCCGACTGCTGGCTCGCCACCCGGCCCGAGACCCGCCACAGGTCGCTGGGCTTGACGTCGATGGTGCCGCCGCCGCCCGGCGGCTGCGCGGGGGTCGGCCCGGCCATCAGACGCCACCCCAGCCCTGGAGCACGGAGCGGTGCGCCGCGTCGTAGTTCAGGTGGCCTTTGACGACCACCTCGTGCAGCCACGCCTGGGCGGCCTTCAGGTCCCGCGCCGAGCGGTCCCACTTGTCGAGCTCGTCGATGAACGCCTCGCGGGCCTCCCCGTCCCAGCTCAACACGGCTTTCTCCGTACGGGTGTAAAGGCTGTCGAGCTTCTCGTTCAGGATGCGAAGGACGTCCTCCAGCTCTCCCGACAGCCGTCGGAGCGTGGCGAAGTCGACGGTGATGCGCTCGTCTTCAGACATCGTGCTGCTGCCCCCGTGGTCAGATGTCCAGAATGCGGCTCTGCGGCCGCGACGGTGCCGAATCGGGAACGGGGGCGGGGTCGGGCGATCCCCAGGCCCGGGCCGTCGCCGGCACGTCCGTACCTTCCTGCAGCTTCCTGATCCGGCCAAGAGTGTCCAACTCCTGCTGCGTGAAGCCGTCACGGCTGAGCCGAGTGGCCTCCTCCAGCAGGATCATGACGTTCCGGATCCGCACGGCGTCCTCCGCGACCTCCTGGTGCAGACTGCGGTACGCCTTCGCCGTCGGCCCTTGCCAACCCGCGGCGATGCTGTCCACGATGGCGTCCATCCGCCGTGTCTGCTGCTCCAGATACCCCTGCATCGCGTCGAGGTCGCCGGCGAGCTTCGTCAGCTCGCCCTCCGACACATCGAGATCGGCGTTCTGCATCCCGGACCCCCGCCCGTCGTCACGTACTTCCGTTCACGCGTTCACTCGAGCGTACTCGCGAACTCCGGTGCCCTCGCCGGGAGGACGGCTCAGCGGCCCGTCGCACACCTCACGAAGCCCGCCCGCGCAGCGGGTGAGCGCGAGCGGGCCCGCGCGGTCTCCTCCGCGAGGAGATCCGCCTTGCCGACGGAGTGGACGTCCGGCGGCGCCCATAGCGCCGCAGGGATACAACTTCGTCCTCTCGCACCCGCAGGCGCACGTCCCTGTGGACGCGTACCGCTGGTACTTCCTGCGGGCGATCGCGTTCGGCCAGGACGGTTCGTTCTCGTGGGAGGACTTCTCCGCCCGCTACACGAGCGAGCTGGCGAACGACTACGGCAACCTCGCGTCCCGCGTCGCGGCCATGGTCGGCAAGTACTTCGACGGCGCGCTGCCGGCCTCGACGGCCGACGGCGACGCGGAGAAGGCGATCCACGAGGGCCTGGCCAAGGCGGTCGCGACGGCCGACGCCAAGATCGGCGAGGAGCTGGACTTCCAGTCCGGCATCCTGGCGATCTTCGACTTCGTGAAGCAGGTCAACGGCTACATCACGGAGCAGGAGCCGTGGAAGGTCGCGAAGGACGAGTCGGAGGAGGGCCGGGCCCGCCTGGCGACCATCCTCTACACGGCCGCCGAGTCGCTCCGCGCGGTCGCGGTCCTGCTCAACGCGATCATGCCCGAGACCTCGCAGGCCCTGTGGGAGTCCCTGGGCGCCGAGGAGTCCCTGGGCACCCTGGCGACCCAGCCGGTCCAGGACGCGGCCACGTGGGGCCAGCTCCCGGCGGGCGCGACGGTGACGAAGGGCGCGGTGCTGTTCCCGCGCCTGGAGGAGAAGAAGGACTGACGCCCCGGCGTACGCGTACGAAGAAGGCCGCCGTCCCCGCGAACAGGGGGCGGCGGCCTCTTCCGTACGGTCACCAGGTCAGCGCGAGAGCGGCGACTGCGGGGGCCATGTAGACCAGCGGGAAGGGCACGTGGGCGAACGAGCGGGCCCGCACGATGGTGACGACGGCTCCGGCGAAGTACAGGATCAGTCCGATCGCGGCGAGGGTCCCGATCACCGGCACGTAGAACCCGACGACGAGCCCGGCGGCCCCGGCGGCCTTGGCGGCCCCGAGCCAGTTCCACCACGACCGCGGCACGCCGTACGCGGCGAGCGGCTCGACGACGAAGGCGGCCTTGAAGGAGATCGCCGCGGCGGAGAACCCGGCCATGAAGGCGGCGACGGCGGTGACGACGACTGCGGTGGTGGACATCTCGGTAAACATCGCGACGGCTCCTTCAGCCTCTCCGGCGTCCGCCTCGACCGAGCCGGACACTGCACTGACGGAGCCCGGACGGGATGTGCGACAGCCCGCGCGAAAATCAGTGAACCCAGTTCTTCAGGGGCTCGGTGTCCAGCTCCATCCCCACCGGCTCGGGCAGCGTGACCGTCTTGCCGAAGGGCACGGTCACCACCACCTCGTACCGCTCCCCGTCCGGCTGGGAGTGCACCCTGACCTCACCGGCGGTCCTGTCGACCAGCAGGTACACGGGAATCCCGGCCTCGGCATAGGCACGCGGCTTCTCGACCCGATCGCGCCGCCCGGTGTCCGAGTCGCCGGAGGTCACCTCGACGGTCATCAGAACACCGTCGGGGTCGGCCCATTCCCCCTGCCCCACGAAGGTGTCGCTCGGCGCGAGGCAACCATCGGGACGAGCGTTGCCCTTGCGGTACTTCTCGACCCTCAGCCCTTGATCGGGATAGAGCCACCAGCCGGCGTCGACCTGAATGCACAGGCGGGTGAGCCACTCGATGATCCGCCCGTGGTCGCCGTCCGGCAACGCCTTCTCCTCGATCTTCCCGTTGATGAATTCAAGGCGCAGGGATTCGTCCACACGTTCGCCAAGACGGGCGAGTTCCTCGAACCCCTCCTGCGTCAGAACGCTCACGGCAGACTCCTCCTGGATCGGTGGTGCCTTCCACGGTACGTGGTTCCCTCGGCTCACGGCCGGGTTCGTAGCGGTCGTCATGGCGGCACGATGGCATATGCCAAGAGCCCAGGATCAGGAGATCCGGGGCTCTTCACACGTGTGGGTTACGGAGGCGTGTGGCGGGGTCAGCCGATCGCCGCGTACGAGACGAATCCCGCCCAGGCGCCGGGCATGAACGCGAGCTGGGGACCGTCGAGCACCTTGGAGTCACGGACGTGGACGGTGACGGGGGTGGAGGCGACCTCGATGCAGGAGTCGCCCTCGCTGCTGCTGCTGTAGCTGCTCTTGAACCACGCCAGTTCGGAGGCGTCCCCAGCCGAGGTGTTGCGGATCATGTCTCTCCCAGCAGTTGCTCAATGAAGGCGGTCGACTCACGTGGAGTGAGGGCCTGAGCCCGGATGATGCCATACCGCAACTCCAGGATATGGAGCTGTTTGGGCTCGGTCACGGGCCGCCCGTTGGCCACAGCAGCAGAGCGTCCCACTGCCGATCCGTCATCGAACTTCAGCACCTCAATACCGCCCGCCAGTCCGGCATGCTCCTCACGGTCCATCGGCATCACCTGAAGCTCGACATTCCGCAACTGCCCGACCTCCAACAGGCGCTCCAGCTGAGCCCTCAACACCATCCGCCCGCCCAGCGGGCGGCGCAGTGTCCACTCCTCCAGGACAAAGCTGAGTTCGGGCGCGGGATCCCGCCGGAAGATGCTCTGCCGGGCAATGCGACCGGCGGCCATCCGCTCCACCTCGTCCTGCGTGTAAGCGGGGCGACGCATGAGCAGCAGCCCGCGCGCGTACTCCGGCGTCTGCAAGAGGCCGTGGATGTTGAGCGGGTCGTAGAGCTGGATCTCGACCGCTCGTTCCTCCATCTTCGCCAACGCGCGGACCTTCTTCTAGTATCGAACCTTCGCCACGTCCTCCTTCATGGCGGAGATCAGCCCACCCGCGCCCAACACCTCGTCCGCCTTGTCCAGGAACTCCGGGCGGGGGATCCGCTTTCCGCTCTCGATCTTGTAGATGAGGTCCTCGCCGTAACCGGTGGCCGCCCCGAGTTCGGCGGCACGCATCCCCACCGCCTCCCTCCGCAGCCTCAACTGCCGTCCCACCGTGGCGACTACAGCGACGCCCCAGTCATCGTCGGGATCGACCTCCCACCCCGGCTCGTCCGCCTCGGTCTTGAGCCGCTGTGCCCCACCGTCCACCGACATACCGCACCCTTCCCTCGCCCCATCGTGGCGCGACACCTCCCCCGGAAGGGATCCGGACAGCCCGGACAGCAGTGGACAAGCTCCGGACAGTGACCCTACGTATCGGCGTCGTCACTGTTCACGGTAAGCGGCGACGGCCACGCTCGGTGACATGAATCAGCAGAACACCACCCAAGTCCTTTCCGGTACAGCCCACTTCAGCGTCCTCCTGTCTCCCACGCCCCGTGGGGCCCGGCTGGCGCGGCTGCTCGCCGTCGAGTGGATGCGGGAGCACGACGTGCCGTACGGGGTGACGGAGACGGCCACCCAGGTCGTCGCCGAACTCGCCACGAACGCGGCGACGCACGGCCGGGTCGCCGGCCGAAGCTTCCGGCTCGCGCTCCTCAGTCGCGGCTGGGCCCTGCGTATCGAGGTGACGGACACCCGGGGCGAGGACCTCCCCCAGCTCCACCCACCCACTCCTGGGGTCGACTCCGGACGCGGGCTGCTGCTCGTCGAGGCGCTGGCGGACAGGTGGGGCGTCGGGCTCGGTCCCGTACCGAGGAAGACCGTATGGGCCGAACTCGATCTACGAAGCCCCTGACCTGCGAAAAGGACATAGCCACCGACCCCCGGGAAAGCGAAGGTCGGTGGGGCGGACGGTCTCCCAAAGGACAACCACAGAGAGAAAGAACCCGGACCAAACCCCACCCCTCCCGCCCCGGGGCGCACGCTCACTCATGCGGGTGAAGAACATCAACTCAGCTGGATTCCACCCCGGTTGACTGCCATACGCTCAGCTCGGCTGGCATATGACCGCAGACCGCAGACATACGTCGGCCCTCGCCGGGACGGCAATCCCAATGCGAGGGCCTGACCAAGAGGAAGAAATCACCTTCCCAATGGGTACTCAAAACACTAGCGTGCGACCGCACGCCCAGTCCCGTAACGACGGGAAAAACCACTCCTCCCGGAGTACTCGCAGGCGCTACGGCGGCGTCGTCCACGACAACGCCCGCCACACCACCCGCTTCACGGTGATCGGCAACCACCTGGCCCAGCACGACGACCTGTCGCTGACGGCCATCGGCCTGGCGGTCCACATCCAGTCGCTCCCGACCGGCGCCCAGGTCGACATCGACACCCTCGCGGCCCGCTTCCCCGAGGGAAGGACGCGGATCGCCAACGCCCTGCGCGAGCTGGAGGCCCACGGCTATCTGCGTCGCACCCGGGTACGGACCGACGGGGGCCGCATGGTCACCCGTACGGTCTCCTGCAACCAGCCGGGCCGGACAGCCGGCGAGGAGGAGTCGAGCCCCGGGGGTCAGCCCAGGCCGCCCCGGCGAACCCCCGACAAACCACCGCCACGCCGGCGCGCCGCCCTGCCCGCCGTACCGCAGCCCGTGTACCCCACCCCGGACCTCGTCCAGACCGCCCTCGGCGTCCTCTCCGGCCTCCGCCGCGACGACCCCCGCCTCCTGATCTCGGCCACGGACGCCGAACACCTCGTCCCAGGCGTAGCCGCCTGGCTGGAGCGCGACCTCACCCCCGAGGCCGTACACCGCGCCCTGACCGCCGACCTCCCGGAACCCCTCCACCGCCCGGCCGCGCTCCTGGCCCACCGCCTCACGGCCCAGCTCCCACCCCTGCCACCGTTCCGCGCCCCACGCGAGGACCCGGCCGCCAGACACCCCCTCCAGAACTGCGACACCTGCGACCACGCCTACCGGGCCCCCGAACCGGGCACCTGCGGTGGCTGCCGCAGCTGACCAGCCCCTCGTTCCCACACCCTGAGGAACCCCGTGGTCAACCCACCTCATGAAGCAATGCACCACATCTTCCGGCACGACCTCCACCTCTTCAGCCGCCTGAAGGACGTGCTGGATCTTCCCCTCCCAGCCGTCGTCGACGCCGTCGTCCTGCCCAAGGACCTCACCGAGACGAGGCCCGTCGAGCGCCGCGTGGACACCCTCCTGCGGCTCGACAGCAGCAAGGACGGCTCCCTCCTCCTCGCCATCGAGGCGCAGGGCAAGAAGGACCCGTCCAAGCCGGCGAGCTGGGCGTACTACGTCTCGTACCTCTGGACGAAGTACGCGCTGCCGACGGCGCTGCTGGTCGTCTGCCAGGACCGCGCCACGGCGGAATGGGCCGCCCGGCCGGTTGCCAGCGGCCCCGGCTACATGCCCACCCTCCGCATCCAGCCGATCGTCGTGGGCCCGCACAACATGCCCGTCATCACCGACCCGGCCAAGGCCGCCGAGGACCTGGCGCTCGCCGCTCTGTCGGCCATCACGCACGCGGGCGATCCGGACATCGGTGCCATACTGAAAGCACTGTCCGGCGCGCTGGCGGGCGTTCCCGAGAACGTCGCCGACCCGATCATCGAATTCACCGCACAGGGGCTGAGCAAGCGCCCGGCCCAAGACCTCTGGAGGACCCTGGTGGCCGTGGACCTCTCCTTCTACAAGTCGTACCTCTCCGAAGAACTCCGGGAGGAAGGCCGAATCGAAGGCAAGGCCGAGGGCAAGGCCGAGGGCAAGGCCGAGGGCAAGGCCGAAGGCCGCGCCGAGGCGAGCGCCGCCGCCATACTGCTGGTCCTGGAGCAGCGCGGCCTGGACGTATCCGACGATGTCCGCGCCCGCGTCACCGGCTGCGACGACCCCGAGACGCTGCGCGGCTGGCTGACCCGTGCCGTCACGGCGGCCTCGGCCGAGGAGATCTTCGGGGACGAAGCGTAGGGATACGGTCGCCGTCAGGCCGCCCGCGAACGCGGCCGGGCAACCTGGCGCCGCTACATGAGGGACTCCACGTCGACCACGCTTTCCCAAGCCGGGTTCAGGGCTTCACCGGGCCAGGTGAACGTGGTCGAGCCCTCTTTAGGCTCCTCCGCGGTGCCTTCCCTCACGAGTCGGGCCAGATTGACGTAAGCACCCTCTTTCTTCTGCACGGCGGTGTCGTCGGCCACGACGACGAGGACGCGATCACCCACGCGCGCGTGCTCGATCCCGTTGAAGCGGTAGTCGACCGTCTCGGCCAACTCCTCCTCGGTCAACTCGCGCCCCAGCTTGCCGTCGAAGTGGGAGCGCACCTGCGAGACGGTGACGATTCCTCCCTGCTCCCGCACCGAAACGGTGGTGGGAGCTCCTGTCTTCCGCTGCCGCTCCACGGCGATCGTCAGAATCGTCTCGACGGTGGCGGCCGGCTCGGTGACCAGCGGTCGGGTGGCCGTGACCGTACCGCTGATCACGTTGGCGACCCCGGCATGGTGGGCGAATACGGCAAGGCTCGGGAGGCTGTAGGTACGGTTGAGGGTTGCCTCCATGCGCACCGTGCGGTCCGCGACGGCGCGCGATCCGGTCGCCGACCCGCCACCGCCGCTGGAGCACGCTGACAGGACCAACGGCAGCATGAGCCCGGCCACCAGCACGCCCAAGGTGACCCGGCGCGAAGCCGGCCTGTCTGCAGAGGCAGTCGATGCCATCTCTGTCATCCCCTATCGAAGTCTCGACCTCTGTGCCGGCTGAACACAGCGCGCAGAGCTTGGACGGGTGACCCGGGCTGCCCGTTCCTCTGCCGCCCCCGTGAGCTGACCCGACATGGCGGGCTCGGGTCTTTGTTCGTTGCTCGTGTGAATGGGCGCGTGGCAGCATGCGTGGATGACGGAGAGCGGGGACGGGGCCGGGGGCGAGGCCGGGGTCTGCATACCGGAGCCTCAACGGATTTCGCGGCTGGCGGAGTTGGCGGACGGGGCGGCTACGGCAGCGGCGCCGGAACCGGCGTCGGCCCTCGTGACCCCGGCCGCGCAGACGGTGCCGGAGCCTGCGCCCGAGTCCGAGTCCGACCTCGGCGACGAACTGGCCATGAGGCGGCGAGAGTTTGCTCGCTTGCTCGGCGAATTCCGGCGTACTGCCGTGCTCGTGCCGTTCGACGACTCCGAGAGCCTGTGGACCGCGGACTTCAACGGGGTCCGGTGGATCTGCGCGTTCTCGGACGAGGAGGCGCTGGCTCGGTTCGCGGTCGCGCGGGGCGAGGCGGGGCGCGAGTGGACGTACCGGACAGTGCTGGGCGCGCGACTGCTTGACGTGATGGTGCCGATGCTGCCCGGGCCGGGCGGGGTCGCGCTCGACGCGGGCAGTACGGACGGAGCGCTGTTTCCGCCGGTGGCGGGGATCGTCCCGGACGAGGTGGCGGTGGATCTCGGGGAAGACGGCGAGACGGGGAGACAGGGAAGCAGGGGGGCACGATGAGCGGGAATGATCCGGATCTCGCGGCGCCGGCGGAAGCGCTGGCGGCGATAGCGAAGGGCATCGACCTGGCGCATGCCGAGCTGAAGGAGCTCGGCTTCACCGGTCAGGCGTCGACGGGCCGCGGGTTCTCTGATCTGGCCCTGTCCGGGCTGGAGTTGGGGCACGGCGGGCTCACGACGGAGTTCGAGACGTTCTGCGAACGGTGGGAGTGGGGCGCCCGTTCGCTGACCCTGCAGGGGAACGGGTTCGCGCAGGCGGTCGGCCTCTCCGCGGGCTCGTTCGCGGAGCAGGAGCAGTACATCAAGGACTCGATCAAGATCGGCGTGAACTCCCTCAACGGAAACCCGCACCTGTCCGAGGACGACGTCAAGAAGATGCGCTGGGACACGATCCGTGACCAGACCAGGTGGGACAACGCGGACTGGGACCCGGAGTCGTTCAAGGACGCCCATCAGGAGGTCAAGCAGAACTGGAAGAACACCACGTACGACGTCGAGGACTCGATGCTCGACGGGCTGGAGCGCTCGGGTGTGCTGGACCCGAAGCTGCGTGACGGGATGGACGAGGAACTCAAGGACATGCTCGATCCCGACCAGGCGACCATCGACCAGGCCGAACAGCCGCGGTGGGGGGAGAACCGCTGATGGGGATCGACTGGGGCGGTCTGGCCGACAAGACGATCGACAAGTTCGGTGACGGCATCGACAGGGTCAAGGAGGGCGTCGGCGAGGGCATCGACTATGTGACCGACAAGACCGGCCAGGGCCTGGAGAGCCTGGGCGCGCGGGACTGGGCGGACGCGGTCGAGGACTGGGGTGACGGGGCGGCGTCCTCCCTCGGTGCGGAGGTCGGCGAGCAGCAGCTCGGGCAGACCGAGGACGCGAACGAGCTCGTCCACGGCAAGCCGGAGAAGATCGCCGCGGCGGTGAAGAACCTGCGGGACTTCCAGCGGGCGTTCGACCTGGTCGGCGGCGGGATGAAGAAGCTGGACGCCGGTCAGTGGAAGGGCGAGGCCGCCGACGCGTTCCGGGAGAAGTTCCGGACCCTGCCGACGGACTGGCTGCGCGCGGCGGACGCGATGGAGAACGCGGCCAAGGCACTGGAGACGTACTCCCAGGCGGTCGTGAGCGCGCAGGGCAAGGCGCGTGAGGCGATCGCGCTGTACAAGGAGGGCGACCAGGACTCCAAGGCGGCCGTCGACACGTACAACAAGAAGGTCGACGCCTACAACGCGGCCCGCACCGGCGACAGTCCGCTGCCGGACCCGGGCGCCTTCTCCGACCCGGGCCAGGCCAAGCGGTCCCGGGCCCGGGAGATCCTGAACGACGCGCGCACGGCACGCAACGAGGCCGGAGAGACCGCGAAGGCGGCGGTCAGCGCCGCGCTGGCGCACGCGCCGAAGGTGCCGACGGGCCGCGAGAGGGCCCTGCTCGAATTGGCGGACTACGGCGTGGGGCAGGGCATCGAGCTGGCCCACGTCGGCGGTGGCGTCGTCAAGGGCGCGGCGGGTCTGATCAACTTCGTCCGCTCGGTCAGCCCGGCGGACGCGTACAACCTGACCCATCCGGCCGAGTACTACAAGGGCGTCAACATGACGCTCGCCGGCCTGGTGTCCACGGGCGCGAACCCGGACAGGGCCCTGAAGAACGCCTGGGACGCGGCGAAGGGCGACCCGTCGGAGTTCATCGGCCGGCTGCTCCCCGAGCTGATCGGCACGAAGGGCGCGGGCGCCCTCCGCAGCGGCGTGCGCGTCGGTCTGAACGGCACCAAGCACGTACCCGACGGGAAGACGCCGGACGGTGGCAACCGCACGGACCAGGAGAAGAACCCGCCCAGCACCTGCAAGACGGGCAAGGAGACGCGGTGCGAGCGCGATCCCATCGACATCGCCACGGGCCGGATGCTGCTGCCGCAGACCGACATCGCCCTGCCGGGCTCGCTGCCTCTCGTCTTCCGGCGCGGCTTCGACTCCTCGCGCCGCTCGGGACGCTGGTTCGGCCCGACGTGGTCGTCGACGGTGGACCAGAGGCTGGAGATCGACTCCGAGGGCGTGGTCTTCAGCTGCGACGAGGGCAGCCTCCTCGCGTACCCCCACCCCGCCCCCGGGGTCCCGGTCATGCCGGCCCACGGCCGGCGGTGGCCACTGGACCGGGTCGAGGACGGCTACACGATCACCGAACCCGACACCCGCAGGGTCTGGCATTTCACCGACCACGGCGACGAGCTCGCACTCCTGGCCCAGATCGACGACCGCAACGGCCGCTGGATCACCTTCGAGTACGACGAGTCGGGCGCCCCGACGTCGATCGTCCACCACGGCGGCTACCACCTGAAGCTGACGACGAGCGAAGGCCGGGTAACTGCCCTCCACCTTGCCGGAGCGGCGGCGGACGGATCCGACCAGGAGATCCTCCGCTACGGCTACACGAACGGCCATCTGACCGAGGTCACCAACTCCTCAGGCCGCCCCCTGCGTTTCGGCTGTGACGAGCAAGGCCGCATCACCTCGTGGACCGACACGAACGGCAGCCGCTTCGACTACGTCTATGACGACCAGGACCGCTGCACGTACCAGTCGGGCACGAACGGGCACCTCGAAACCACCTTCACCTGGGACGACGTCGACCCGGCGACCGGCCTCCGCGTCACCACCCTGACGGACGGCCTCGGGAACACCTCACGCCACCTGATCAACGAGTTCTCGCAGGTCGTAGCCGAGATCGACGCCCTTGGCGCGGTCACCCGCTTCGAGTACGACCGCCACAACCACCTCCTGTCCCGCACGGACCCGCTGGGCCATGTCAGCCGCACCACGTATGACGACCAGGGCCGCGCGACAGTGCTGGAACGCCCGGACGGAAGGCAGGCACGAGCCGAGTACGACGGCGACGGATTCCCGATACGCATCGCAGGCACCGACGGCAACGTCACCCGCCAGACCTTCGACGAACGCGGCAACCGCACGTCGCTGACGGACCCCTCGGGAGCGCGGACGGAGTTCGCGTACGACGAGTCGGGCCGGCTCACGTCGGTGACGGACCCCCTCGGCGCCACGACCCGCCTGGTCCTGGACGCCCGCGGCCTCCCGATCGAGATCACCGACCCACTGGGGTCCACGACCCACTACGAACACGATGCCTTCGGCCGTACGGTCCGCGTCACCGACCCCCTCGGCGCGGTCACGCGGCTGGAGTGGACGGTAGAGGGCCGGCCGTCCCGGCGTACCGCACCCGACGGCACGGTGGAGTCCTGGACGTACGACGGCGAGGGCAACTGCCTGAGCCACACGGACGGGATGGGCGGCACGACCCGCTTCACGTTTACCGACTTCGACCTGCTGACGTCCCGCACGGGCCCGGACGGAGTCCGCTACGAGTTCTCCCACGACACGAACCTGCGACTGACGCGAGTGACGGACCCACAGGGTCTGACGTGGGACTACGCCTACGACCCGGCGGGCCGACTGGTCACGGAGACGGACTTCGACGACCGGACGCTGAGCTACGCCTACGACGCGGCGGCCCGACTGACGTCCCGCGCGAACGGACTCGGCCAGACGATCCGATTCGACCGCGACAGCCTCGGCCGGATCGTCCGCAAGGACGCCGAAGGCGCGGTCAGCACATACGAGTTCGACGTCTTCGACCAACTGGCGACGGCGACGGGCCCGGATGCGACGCTGCAACGCCTCCGCGACCGCCACGGCCGTCTGGTCTCGGAGACGGTAAACGGCCGTACGCTCACGTTCACGCACGACGAGGTGGGCCGCCGGGTGGGGCGGACGACGCCGGGCGGTTCGACGAGCACTTGGTCGTACGACGCGGCGGGCCGCCGAACGGAGCTGACGAGCTCGGGCCGAAGACTGGCCTTCACCCACGACGCCATCGGCCGCGAAACGACCCGGCACGTAGCGGACTTCGCCGTCCTGACCTCGTCGTTCGACGAGATGGGCCGCCTCACGTCCCAAGAGGTCACAGGCGGCGCGAACGGCCGCCTCCAGCACCGCGCGTACACGTACCGCGCGGACGGCGGCCTCGTCGGCATCACCGACGCGCTCTCCGGCACGCGCCGCTTCGACCTGGACGGGACGGGACGGGTGACGGCCGTCCACGCAAGCGGCTGGACAGAGCGGTACGCCTACGACGACGCCGGCAACCAGACGGAAGCGACCTGGCCGACCACCCACCCGTCCCACTCCGCGACGGGCACACGCAGCTACCAGGGCACCCGCATCACCAACGCGGGATCCGTCCGCTACGAACACGACGCCCAGGGCCGGACAGTCCTACGCCAGAAGACCCGCCTCTCCCGCAAGCCGGACACCTGGCGCTACGAGTGGGACGCGGAGGACCGCCTCACCGCGGTGACGACCCCGGACGGCACGGTCTGGCGGTACGCGTACGACCCCCTGGGCCGCCGAATATCCAAGCAATCCCCGCTGGAAACAATTCACTTCACGTGGGACGGCACGACCCTCTGCGAACAGACGACGGAGGACATCACCCTCACCTGGGACCACGCAGGCCTACGCCCCCTGACCCAGACGGAACGCCGAACGAATTCCACAGACGAACGCTTCTTCGCGATCGTCACCGACCTGATCGGCACTCCGACAGAACTGGTCGACGAATCAGGCGAGTTGGCCTGGCGCACCCGAGCCACCCTCTGGGGCACGACAACCTGGACCCGCGACGCCACGGCGTACACCCCCCTCCGCTTCCCAGGCCAGTACTTCGACCCGGAATCGGGCCTCCACTACAACCACTTCCGCTACTATTGATCAGAAACTCATGGGGTTCACTCGTCGAGGATGTAGCGGACGTGCTGGCCGCCGAAGTATCCGCGCACGATGTGGGGCTGGCGTTGT
>NZ_JBSGTX010000116.1:0-16555 GCF_053607625.1 Streptomyces sp. NPDC055103 | reverse complement strand
TCCCGATACTGGTGTATCGGGACGACCCCGACAACGCGGCGAGCGTGCGTGCCAGACGCCGCCCGGCAGACGGGACTTTCGTAACACGCCCTAAGTCTTCGGGAGTTCGGCGCGGCGGAGGGCCGGGACAGCGAGGGTGTAGACGCCGGCCAGGGCGCAGAGCGAGGCGCTGACGACGAAGACCGGGCCGGGTCCCCACGCGCCGATCGCCGCGCCGGTGACGGGGAAGGACAGCGGGGCTATGCCCAGGCTGGCGAGGCCGGCGACGGCGCTCACCCTGCCCAGGTAGGCCGGGTCGCACTCGGTCTGTACGAGGGCGTTGACCAGCGCCCCGGAGAGTCCGGCGAGCAGGCCGACGGAGAGGCCGATCGCGGCCGCGACCGGCAGGTACGCGGTGAAGGCGAGGGCGCCGATCGAGACGGCGCCCGCCGTCATGGTCCAGCCGCTGACGGCCCCTGCGCGCGGTACGTGTCCCCGGACGGTGAGGAGCAGCGAGGCGGCGCCCGCGCCCGTACCGAATCCGGCGAGGATCCAGCCGATGCCGGAGGCGCCCCAGTCGCGCTGTTCGGAGAGGACGGCGAGGCCGACGTTGAGGGGGCCGACGAAGCCCAGGTCGCTGAGGAGGACGACGGCCATCAGCGGGCCGAGGACGCGGTGGCCGCGGAGGTAGCGGAGTCCGTCGGTGAGGTCGCGCAGGGCGGTGCCGTCGCGGGTCCCGTCGTCGGCGGGGAGCGGCCGGAGGCGGAGCGCGTACAGCAGGGGCAGGGAGAGGGCGAAGAGCAGCCCGGCGGCGCCGAAGGCCGCGGCGGGGCCGCCGAGGGCGACGGCGAGCCCGCCGAGAGGGGCGCCGAGGACGGCTCCGAGGCGGTACGAGAGGCCGCGCATCCCCTGGACCCGGGCGAGCTGGTCGTGGGCGGCGATCCGGGGCGGCAGGGCGCCGACGGCCGGCAGGAAGAGGGCGTCGACGACGCCGAAGACGAGGGCGACGGCGGCGAGCACCCACAGGCCGGGCGCGGCGAGGAGCAGGGTCGCGGCGAGGCCGAGGACGACGAGGCAGCGGACGGCGTCGGAACCGATGACGACCCGGCGCGGGCCGAGGCGGTCGGCGACCACTCCCCCGCCGAGCATGAGCAGGGCACGGGGCACGGCGGAGACGGCCATGACGAGTCCGGCCTGGGCAGGGGTGCCGCTGGTGACGGCGGTCCAGGAGAGGGCGAGGTGGTAGACGCTGTCGCCGAGCGTGGAGGCGGTGTAGGCGCCGAGCCAGCGGCGGACCTGGGGGTCGCGGTGGGCGGGGGGCGCCGGGGCGAGCGTGGTCATGAGCGGTAGGGGAAGCCGTGGAGGTGGACGGCGACGTTCTCGCGGCCCTCGGTGTCGCCGGCGGCTTCGGCGACGCGGGCCCGCTGGTCGTGCTTGCGGAGGACGGCTTCGAGCTCCTCGCCGAGGGCGGCGAGTTCGGCGGCGGTGAAGCGGGGCAGCCACTCGGAGCTGATGGAGGCGGTCCGCCACGCGTCGGGCCAGGTGAGCCGCTCGTCGAGGAAGCGGCCGTACATCGCGGCGCGCTGTTCGCTGAGCGTACGGCTGAGGGCGGCGCCGGCGGCGAGCAGCTCGGGGGCGTCCTTGAGGTCCTCCTCCTGGACGCTGAAGCCGTACGAGCTCGGCTGCCACCAGCGCTCGCGGCCGTCCGCCGACTGGGTCTCCGCCTCCTCGATGAGGCCGTGGTCGGCGAGCTTGCGCAGGTGGTAGCTGACGAGCGAGACGGCCTCGTCGACCTGGTCGGCGAGCTGGGACGCGGTGGCGGTGCGGGCCACGAAGAGGGCGCGGTAGAGGCGCATCCGCAGCGGGTGCGAGATGGCCTTGAGGGTGCCGAGGTCGGTGATCCGGCGGTTCTCCTGCGAGGTCATGACAGCGACCCTAGATGCGCAAGAAAACGTGCACAACAAAAATTGCACAAATAATCCTGTGCATCTGGTGAAGAAGAAGGGCCCCCGAAGGGGCCCTTCCTGACGACCGCTCAGCGGACCGGGTGGCCCGCCTCCCGCAGCGCGTCCTTGACCTGGGAGATCCGCAGATCGCCGAAGTGGAAGACTGAGGCGGCGAGCACCGCGTCCGCGCCCGCCGCGACGGCCGGCGCGAAGTCGGAGAGCTTGCCGGCGCCGCCGGAGGCGATCACCGGGACCGTGACGTGCTTGCGCACGGCCGCGATCATCTCGGTGTCGTAGCCGTCCTTCGTACCGTCCGCGTCCATCGAGTTGAGCAGGATCTCGCCCGCGCCCAGCTCGGCGGCCCGGTGCGCCCACTCGACCGCGTCGATGCCGGTGCCCCGGCGTCCGCCGTGCGTGGTGACCTCGAAGGAGCCGGTCTCGGTGCGGCGCGCGTCCACGGAGAGGACGAGGACCTGGCGGCCGAAGCGCTCCGCGATCTCCCGGATCAGCTCGGGGCGCGCGATGGCGGCGGTGTTGACGCCCACCTTGTCGGCCCCGGCCCGCAGCAGCTTGTCGACGTCCTCCGCCGCGCGGACGCCGCCGCCCACGGTGAGCGGGATGAAGACCTGCTCGGCGGTGCGGCGCACCACGTCGTAGGTCGTCTCCCGGTTCCCGGAGGAGGCGGTGATGTCGAGGAAGGTCAGCTCGTCGGCGCCCTCGGCGTCGTACAGCTTGGCCATCTCGACGGGGTCGCCCGCGTCACGGAGGTTCTGGAAGTTGACGCCCTTGACGACCCGGCCGTTGTCCACGTCTAGGCAGGGGATCACGCGTACGGCGAGGCTCATGCGCCCTCACTCCGGAAGGCCTCGACCTCGACCTCGACGACCAGGCTCGGGTCGACGAAACCGGAGACGATGATCATCGACGCGGCCGGACGGACGCCGTCGAAGAGCACCTTGTGGGCGCGGCCGACCTCGTCCACGTCGCGGGCGTGCGTGATGTACATCCGGGTCCGTACGACGTCCTCCACGCCCAGGCCCAGCTGCTTCAGCGCGTCGAAGGCCACGTTGAAGGAGTTGACCGTCTGCTCGTAGGGGCCTCCCCCCGCGATCTGACCGCCGACCACCGACGTGCAGCCGGAGACCAGGACCAGGCCGTTCGGCAGTTCCACCGCGCGCGAGTAGCCGAACTGCTCCTCCCAGGGAGCGCCGGTCACGACCTTGCGGACCTCGGAGGTCACGACTTCACCGCCACGAGCGCCTCTTCCAGGGTGAAGGCCTTGGCGTAGAGCGCCTTGCCGACGATCGCGCCCTCGACGCCCAGCGGGACGAGGGCGGACAGAGCCCGCAGATCGTCCAGGGAGGAGACGCCGCCGGAGGCGACGACGGGCTTGTCGGTGGCCGCGCAGACGTTCTTCAGGAGCTCCAGGTTGGGGCCCTCGAGGGTGCCGTCCTTGGCGATGTCCGTGACGACGTAGCGGGCGCAGCCCTCGGCGTCGAGGCGGGCCAGCGTCTCGTACAGGTCGCCGCCGTCGCGGGTCCAGCCGCGGCCGCGCAGGGTCGTGCCGCGCACGTCGAGACCGACGGCGATCTTGTCGCCGAACTCGGCGATGACCTTGGCGACCCACTCGGGGGTCTCCAGGGCCGCGGTGCCGAGGTTGACGCGGGTGCAGCCGGTGGCGAGCGCCGCCGCGAGCGAGGCGTCGTCGCGGATGCCGCCGGAGAGCTCGACCTTGATGTCCATGGCGTTCGCGACCTCGGCGATCAGCTGCCGGTTGTCACCGGTGCCGAAGGCGGCGTCGAGGTCGACCAGGTGCAGCCACTCGGCGCCCGAGTTCTGCCAGGCGAGGGCCGCCTCGAGCGGGGAGCCGTAGGAGGTCTCGCTGCCGGACTCGCCGTGCACGAGACGCACGGCCTGGCCGTCGCGCACGTCGACGGCGGGGAGGAGTTCGAGAGTGCTCACAGGGTTCCGATCCAGTTGGTGAGGAGCTGGGCTCCGGCGTCGCCGGACTTCTCGGGGTGGAACTGGGTCGCCCACAGGGCGCCGTTCTCGACGGCCGCGACGAACGGCTCGCCGTGGGTGGCCCAGGTGACCTTGGGGGCGCGCATGTTGGGGTTGCCGACTTCCAGGCTCCACTCGCGCACCGCGTAGGAGTGCACGAAGTAGAACCGCGCGTCGGCGTCGAGGCCCGCGAACTGCAGGCCGCCCTCGGGCGCGTCCACCGTGTTCCAGCCCATGTGCGGCACGACGGGGGCGTTCAACGGCTCGACCGTACCGGGCCACTCGTCGAGGCCCTCGCTCTCCACGCCGTGCTCGATGCCGCGGGCGAAGAGGATCTGCATGCCGACGCAGATGCCCATGACGGGGCGGCCGCCGGCGAGGCGTCGGCCGACGATCCAGTCGCCGCGGGCCTCCTTGAGTCCGTCCATGCAGGCGGAGAAGGCGCCGACGCCGGGGACGAGGAGTCCGTCGGCGTTCATCGCCTTCTCGTAGTCGCGGGTGATCTCGACGTCGGCGCCGACGCGGGCGAGCGCGCGCTCGGCGGAGCGGACGTTGCCGAAGCCGTAGTCGAAGACGACGACCTTCTTGGGGCTGCCGGTCACGCTCATGCCCACACGTCCAGCCGCAGCACGCCGGCGGCGAGGCACATCGCGGCGCCGATCACGACGAGCCCGATGAGGCCCTTGGGCATCTGCTGCTTCACGAAGGAGTAGATGCCGCCGAGCAGGAAGAGCCCGACGACGATGAGGATGGTGGAGAGGCCGTTCACGGTTAGAGCGCGCCCTTCGTGGAGGGGAGGATTCCGGCGGCACGCGGGTCGCGCTCCGAGGCGTAGCGCAGGGCGCGGGCGAAGGCCTTGAACTGGCACTCCACGATGTGGTGGGCGTTGCGCCCGTACGGGACGTGGATGTGCAGCGCGATCTGGGCCTGCGCGACGAAGGACTCGAAGATGTGCCGGGTCATCGTCGTGTCGTACGAGCCGATCATCGGCGCCATGTTCTCGGGCTCGGTGTGCACGAGGTACGGACGGCCGGAGAGGTCGACGGTCACCTGGGCGAGCGACTCGTCCAGCGGGACGGTGCAGTTGCCGAAGCGGTAGATGCCGACCTTGTCGCCGAGGGCCTGCTTGAAGGCGGCACCGAGGGCGAGGGCGGTGTCCTCGATGGTGTGGTGCGAGTCGATGTGCAGGTCGCCGTCGGTCTTGACGGTGAGGTCGAACAGACCGTGCCGGCCGAGCTGGTCGAGCATGTGGTCGTAGAAGCCGACCCCGGTCGACACATCGACCTTTCCGGTGCCGTCGAGGTCGATCTCGACGACGACGGAGGTCTCCTTGGTGGTGCGCTCAACGCGGCCTACGCGGCTCATCGCTTCTGCTCCTTCATCAGTTCACGGACCGCGTCGAGGAACGCGTCGTTCTCTTCGGGGGTGCCCGCGGTGACCCGCAGCCATCCCGGTACGCCGTTGTCCCGGACCAGCACGCCCCGGTCGAGGATCCGCTGCCAGGCCGCGTGGGTGTCGGGGAACTTCCCGAACTGCACGAAGTTGGCGTCCGAATCGGTGACCTCGTAGCCGATCGCCCGCAGCTCGGTGACGAGACGGTCGCGCTCGACCTTGAGCTGCTCGACGTACCCGAGGAGGGTGTCGGTGTGCTCCAGGGCGGCGAGCGCGGTGGCCTGGGTGACGGCGGAGAGGTGGTACGGCAGGCGGACCAGCTGCACGGCGTCGACGACGGCCGGGTGCGCGGCGAGGTAGCCGAGGCGCAGTCCGGCGGCGCCGAAGGCCTTGGACATGGTCCGTGACACCACCAGGTGCGGCCGGCCCTCCAGGAGGGGCAGCAGCGAGTCGCGGTGGCTGAACTCCACGTACGCCTCGTCGATGACCACCATGGAGGGCTTGGCCGCCTGGGCCGCCTCGTACAGGGCGACGACGGTCTCGGCCTCGACGGCGGTGCCGGTGGGGTTGTTGGGCGAGGTGATGAAGACGACGTCCGGGCGGTGCTCGGCGATCGCCTTCTCGGCCGCGGCCCGGTCGATCGTGAAGTCGTCGTCGCGCGGGCCGGAGATCCAGCCGGTGCCGGTGCCGCGGGCGATCAGTGCGTGCATCGAGTACGAGGGCTCGAAGCCGATCGCGGTGCGGCCCGGGCCGCCGAAGGTCTGGAGCAGCTGCTGGAGGACCTCGTTCGAGCCGTTGGCCGCCCAGACGTTCTCGACGGCGACCTGGTGCCCGCCGGTGCGGGAGAGGTAGCGGGCGAGCTCGGTGCGCAGCTCGACGGCGTCCCGGTCGGGGTAGCGGTTGAGGCCGCGGGCCGCCTCGGCGACGCGCTCCGCGATCCGGGCGACGAGCGCCTCGGGCAGCGGGTAGGGGTTCTCGTTGGTGTTCAGCTGGACGGGCACGTCGAGCTGCGGCGCGCCGTACGGGGACTTGCCGCGCAGCTCGTCGCGGACGGGGAGATCGTCGATTCCGGTCACTTGGTCTCCGGCACCTTCCATCCGAACCTTGCCTTGATCGCCGCGCCGTGGGCCGGGAGGTCCTCCGCCTCGGCGAGCGTCACCACGTGGTGGGCGACGTCGGCGAGGGCGTCGCGCGTGTAGTCCACGATGTGCACGCCGCGCAGGAACGACTGCACGGAGAGGCCCGAGGAGTGGCAGGCGCAGCCGCCGGTGGGCAGGACGTGGTTGGAGCCGGCGCAGTAGTCGCCGAGCGAGACGGGCGCCCAGGGGCCGACGAAGATCGCGCCGGCGTTGCGGACGCGGTCGGCGACGGCGGCCGCGTCCCGGGTCTGGATCTCCAGGTGCTCGGCGCCGTACGCGTCGACGACCCTGAGGCCGTCGGCGAGGTCGCGGACGAGGACGATCGCGGACTGGCGGCCCGCCAGGGCCGGGACGATCCGGTCGTCGACGTGCTTGGAGGCGGCGACCTGGGTCTTCAGCTCGGCCTCGGTGGCGGCGGCCAGCTCGTCGGAGTCGGTGACGAGGACGGAGGCGGCCATCGGGTCGTGCTCGGCCTGACTGACGAGGTCGGCGGCGACGTGCACGGGGTCGGCGGTGGAGTCCGCGAGGATCGCGATCTCCGTCGGGCCGGCCTCGGCGTCGATGCCGATGCGGCCCTTGAGGAGGCGCTTGGCGGCGGCCACGTAGATGTTGCCGGGGCCGGTCACGAGGTTGACGGGGGCGCAGCCGGGATCGTTCTCGGTGCCCTCGGTGCCGTACGCGAACATGGCGACGGCCTGGGCGCCGCCGGCGGCGTACACCTCGTCGACGCCGAGCAGGGCGCAGGCGGCGAGGATCGTCGGGTGCGGGAGTCCGCCGAACTCCTTCTGCGGGGGCGAGGCGATGGCCACGCCCTCGACACCGGCCTCCTGCGCGGGGACGACGTTCATCACGACGGAGGACGGGTAGACGGAGCGGCCGCCCGGCACGTACAGACCGACGCGCTCGACCGGGATCCACTTCTCGGTGACCGTGCCGCCGGGGACGACCTGGGTGGTGTGCGTGGTGCGGCGCTGCTCGCGGTGGACGAGGCGGGTGCGCCGGATGGACTCCTCCAGGGCGGCCCGGACGTCCGGGTCGAGCTCTTCGAGGGCGCGGCTGATCGCCTCGGCGGGGACGCGGAGGCCCGGGACTCGCACGCCGTCGAATTTCTCGCCATAGTCGATCACCGCCGCCGCGCCACGATGCCGTACGTCCTCGCAGATCGGCCGCACCGTCTCCAGGGCGGCTTCCACGTCGAACTCGGCACGGGGCAGCAGGTCGCGCAGGGCGGCACCCTCGGGGAGGGCCTCGCCGCGCAGATCGATTCGAGAGATCACGGGTCAATTCTCTCAGACGGCTCCACGCCACCGGTCGGCTGTATCACTGGCTGATACACGCGCTGATACGCGTCTTGATCGCGCCACAGTGGCGACTCGGCGCCACTCCTGACCGTTAGCGTTCACCCCGTCACCCAGCGGGAAGAACGGCTGTACGAATGCGGAAAGCGAGGGGGCGGCGTGACCGAGCCGCACGAGGACGGGATGCCCGAGGGGCTGACGGGCCCGGAGAGGGCCGTCTGGCGGGCGTTCCGGATCGGCAGGACCTGCGACCTGACGGAGGGGGTCGCCGAGCGGGACGACCCGTTCGGGTCGTGGGAGTGGGGTCCTGAGCGGAGCGTCCGCGCCGACGTGGTGGCCCTGTTGCTGCTCGACGGGCCGCAGGCCCGGTCGGGCCGGGTGGCCGCGCTGAAGCTGCGCGGGGTGCGGATCACCGGCGTGCTGAATCTGGCGGGCGGGACGATAGGGCCGTACGTGGAGCTGCACGGCTGCCGGTTCGACGGCGAGGTCGTGCTCCCCGAGGCCCAGTTCGGCACCTTACGGATGGTCGCCTGCGCGATACCGCGCCTGGAAGCGGCCCGGCTGCACACGACGGGCGATCTGCATCTGCCACGCTGCCGGGTGGGGCGCGGCATCCGGCTCACGGACGCGCAGATCGGCACGGACCTGCTCATCAACCAGATCCAGGTGTGGCCGGACCGGCGCGGCCGGGCGATCACGGCCGACGGCATGGTGGTGGCCCAGGACCTCCAGGCGGAGCTGATCGAGACGCACGGCGAGCTGAGCCTGCGCGGGGCGAAGGTCGGCGTCTCGCTCAGCCTGCGGGGCAGCGTGCTCCGCGGGGCGCAGCAGCGGCGCGCGCTCAACGCCCCGCAGCTGACGGTGGAGCGCTCGCTCTATCTGAACGCGGCGTGGGTGTACGAGGAGACGGGGGCCTCGGGGAACGCGGGAAACTCCGCGGCCACACCGCCGTACGGCGTGACGCCCGCACAGGGCGCCCGGCGCAAGCCCGTGGAGTGCCACGGCGGCGTCCGGCTCGACGACGGCCGGTTCGGCGACGCGGTGGACCTGAACCACGCCCGGTTCCTGCTGAACGGCGCGCGCCGGGAGGAGGTGTCGCTGCGCCGGATCGCCACCCCGGAGTTGCGGTTCAACGGCGAGCGCCCGGAGGAGGGGCGGGTCGTGCTCAACGGCGCCCGGATCGTCACGCTGATCGACCTGTCCACGAGCTGGCCGGGGCCCGGCGGCCTGGCGATGGGCGGGTTCGTCTACGAGAACCTCGTGCCGTACGGGCACTTCCCGCTGGCCCGGCGCCTGGAGTGGGTGGCGGCGGCCACCCCGGAGTACGCCCCCGAGCCGTACGAGCGACTGGCGGCGGTCCTGCGCAACAGCGGGGAGGACGCGGACGCGCGCGAGGTGCTGCTCGCCAAGCAGCGGCGCCGGCGGGAGACGCTGCCGCTGGCGGGGAAGCTGTGGGGGTTCGTCCAGGACTGGACGGTGGCGTACGGCTACCGGCCCGGCCGGGCCGCGCTGTGGATGGCGGTCCTGTGGGCGGCGGGCACGGTGGCCTTCTCGCGCTACCACCCGATACCGCTCAAGGAGGACGAGGCGCCCGCGTGGAACGGCACGCTCTACGCGCTGGACCTGCTGCTGCCGGTGATCAACCTCGGGCAGGACGGCTACTGGCGCCTGGAGGGGGTCTGGCAGTGGGCGGCGGCGGTGCTGATACTGCTCGGCTGGATCCTGGCGACGACGGTGGCGGCGGGCGCGACACGCCTCCTGAGCCGCGGCTGACGGGGCGGAGCCGGCCCCGGACGCGCGCGGCGGAGGCGGCGATGTGAGGGGGCCGGGTGAGGTGGGGGTGAAAGGGCTGGGCAGATGGGCGTGAAGCAGCACGAGCCGGTGGGAAAATACGTCGCACCATGTCCTTCCTCCACACCCTGCTCGGCGCCGTCCGTTCGGCCCGGCACACCCCTCGGCTCGTCGCCGGGCTCGTGCCGGACGACGACGTGCTGCTCGACGCCCCGGACGAGCGGCTCGCCCCCGCCCTGGTCGCCGCCGCCCTGGCCGACCCGGAGCCCGCGGCGAAGCTGCTCGCCACGACCCGGGACGCCGCCGAGTGGGAGGACCGCGACCGGTACGTCACCCGGCTCGCCACCTTCGCGTACAACAGGGGCGACTGGCTGGCCCACTGGCTCGCCGCCGCGCCCCGCGACCCGGACGCCCTGCTCGTCTCGGCGCAGCTCGCCGTCCGCCGGGCCTGGGAGTCCCCCGCGAGGGCCGAGCGGCTGCGCGAGCTCGGCCCGCTGATCCGGACGATCACCGAGGAGGCGCCGCACGATCCGGTGCCGTGGCGGCTTGCCCTGGACCACGCGCGCGGGGCGCACGCCGGCCACACCGTCTTCGAGACGCTGTGGGAGCAGGCCGTGCGCCGCTCCCCGCACCACTACGGCAGCCACGTCGCGGCGCTCAAGTACCTCTCCGCGCAGTGGTACGGCTCGCACCGGGCCGCCTTCGACTTCGCCGAGCAGGCCGCCGACGACTCCGCGCCGGATTCCCTCGTGCGGGCGCTCCCGGTCCGGGCGGCCTACGACCGGCTCCGGGCGCTTCCCAGGCCGGACCGTTCGGCGGCGGCGGCGCGGCTCGACCGGGCGGCCGACCGGGCCCTCGCGCTGTCGGCCGCCTTCCCGGTGGGCGACCCGTGGCCCGCCGAGGTCCGCAATCTGCTCGCGTACGTGCTGGTGGAGCGGGCGCGGTGGGACGAGGCGCTGGACGAGTTCCGCCGGATCGGCCCCCACGCGACCTCCTTCCCGTGGGGTGCGCGACAGGGCGCCGTGCAGGAGGACCCCCTCCTCCGGTTCCTGGCCGTACGGGACGCCGTACGGGCCGAGTCGGCCGGCCGGACGCCCCTGTGGGGGCCCGGAGACGGACGGGCCGGACGGGGCGGTCCCGGCGGCCATTAGGCTGGCCGCTGTGACCACCGCTCGCCTGCCTCTCTTCCCGCTCAACGCGGTGCTGTTCCCTGGCCTCGTGCTGCCGCTGAACGTCTTCGAGGAGCGCTATCGCGCCATGATGCGGGAGCTCCTCACGATCGACGACACGGAGCCGCGCCGCTTCGCCGTCGTCGCCATCCGCGACGGGCGCGAGGTCGCGCCGACCGCTCCCGGGATGCCCGACCAGACGGCGCTGCCGGAGAAGGGCCCTGGGGCCGGTTTCGGCGCCGATCCGATCCAGGCCTTCCACCGGGTCGGCTGTATCGCCGACGCGGCGAGCATCCGCGAGCGCTCCAACGGCAGCTTCGAGGTCATGGCCACCGGAACGACCCGGGTGAAGCTCCTCTCGGTCGACGCGAGCGGACCGTTCCTGGTCGGCGAGGTCGAGGAGCTCCCGGAGGAGCGGGGCGAGGACGCGGGCACCCTCTCCGAGGGGGTCCTGCGGGCCTTCCGGAACTACCAGAAGCGGCTCGCGGGGGCGCGGGAGCGGTCGCTGACGACGAGCGAGCTGCCGGACGACCCGTCGGTGGTGTCGTATCTGGTCGCGGCGGCGGCGGTGCTCGACACCCCGTCGAAGCAGCGGCTGCTCCAGGCGCCGGACACGGCGACGCGGCTGCGCGAGGAGCTGGCGCTGCTGCGCGCGGAGACGGCGGTGCTGCGGCATCTGCCCTCGCTGCCGGCGATCGACCTGACACAGGGGCCGACGCACCCGAACTGAGCCGGACCCGGTCACGATCCGAGCCGGTCACGATCCGAGGAAGAGCGCGTGGCGAAGAAGCAGAAGAACAGCGGGGGCACCCCGGCGACGGTCGCGCTGACCGCGGCCGGGACCCCGTTCACCGTGCACGCGTACGAGCACGACCCGGCCTCCCCCTCGTACGGCGAGGAGGCGGCGGAGGCGCTCGGCGTCTCCCCCGACCGGGTCTTCAAGACGCTGGTGGCGGACGTCGACGGCGAACTGACCGTCGCGGTGGTCCCGGTCGCGGGGCAGCTGGACCTGAAGGCGCTGGCCTCGGCGGTCGGCGGGAAGCGGGCGGCGATGGCGGATCCTGCGGCGGCGGAGCGCACGACCGGCTACGTCCGGGGCGGCATCTCGCCCCTGGGTCAGCGCAAGCGCCTGCGGACCGTCCTCGACGTCTCGGCCTCGGACCACGCGACGATCTGCGTCTCGGCGGGCCGCCGCGGCCTGGAGGTCGAGCTCGCCCCCGGGGACCTGGCCACCCTCACCTCGGCGGTCGTGGCCCCGATCGGCCGCGGCTGAAGCGTCGCGGCCCCGATCGGCCGCGGCTGACCCGCGGGACGACCGCGACCGCAGGCACGGCTACGACCGGCGCTCAGAGCGACTTCTGCTCGGGCTTCTTCGGCTGCGGCTGCGGCCCCCAGTAGTCCGGTTCCGGGTCACGGGGTCCGAAGAGGGCCGTGAGCGACAGATGGACGATCATCGCGGCGAGCGGCCAGGCCAGCATCGCCGCGGCCGCCATGTTCAGTTCGAGCGGTGCCTCGAAGACGACGCCGGGGCCGACCGCCTTCGCGTGGGCGACCACGTCCCGCGCCGGGCCGAGGTGCGTCCCCACGCCCCAGGCGAGCAGCGACCCCAGGATGCCGCCCAGCGCCAGTCCGAGCACCAGCGGCACCCCGCCCGCGCGGCGCGCCAGGAAGACGACGAGCGCGGCGACCGCCCCGAAGGCCAGGGCGAGGAGCACGAACGTCCCGTCGGCGCCGATCGCCGACTCCCCCTCGGAGTCGCGGAGGTAGACGCCCTTGCCGTCCGAGATCAGCAGGACGCTCGGCGCCAGCCACAGCCACAGCAGTCCGAGCAGCGCACCCGCGACCGCCGAGACGAGGGTCACGACGACACCCCGCAGGACCTCGGCCGCCGTGATCGGGTCCCCGTCCGGGCCGAGCGGCGGCGGGGGCGGCGGAGGCCAGTCGGGGTCGTGCGGCGGCTGGTGATTCGGAGTCAGGGGTGCGGTCACCCCGCCATCGTGCCAGGTGTGTCCGTGGCCCGCCTCAGCGGACGGCTGCCCGCCGGTAGGCCCAGGTGGCGACCGCCAGGGACACCACGCCGACCGCCCCGCAGACGGCGAGGTCGAGTCCGACGGCCGCCCAGTCCGGACGCGGGTCGAAGGTACGGGCCAGCGCCTCCACGCCGTACGTCGACGGCAGCAGGTCCCGCGCCCAGCCGATCGGCTCCGGCAGCCGCTCGGCCGGGAGCACGCCGAGGAGCAGCGCCGCCGACATGCCGAGCTGGCCGAGGAGCGTGGCCAGTTCCTGGCGGGGGGCGAGGAGCCCGAGGGCGGCGCCGAGTCCGGCGAGCGCCGCCCCGGCGAGCGGGACGACGGCGCCGAGGATCCACAGCTGGCCGAGGGGCAGCCCGAAGAGCAGGGAACCGGCGACGGCGGTGAAGGCGGTCCCGGGCACGGTGAAGGAGGCGTACGCGCCGGCCGCGCCGAGCACGACGGCCGCCGGCGGCACGGGCAGGGTGGCGTAGTGGTCGAGTCCGCCGCTCGCCCGCAGCTGCCCGAAGTACTGGGCGAGCAGGTTGAGCGCGACGAAGGCGACGACGAGGACGGTGGAGCCGGCCACGACGGCCCGCGCCTCGGAGCCACCGTCGACGACCCCGCGCATCAGGACCATGATCCCGATCGACTGGAAGGTCGCCACGAAGAGCAGCGGGATACGGGCCACGCGGGCGCGCGAGAGCTGGGCGCGGTAGACGGCGGCCAGGGCGGGCAGCAGCCGGGCGCGCGGGGCGAGGGGCGCGGCGCCGTCCTCGGTGTCGTACGACCGGACGGGGAGCGCGCCGGTCGGCAGGACCTCGGCGGGCACGGTGCTCACTGCGTACAGCTCCTGACGGTCACGTACGGAACGTGGGGACCACGGGATACGAGGGGACTGCGGGGTCCCGGGGAGAGCGGGCGGGGGCTCATGCCTTCACCAGTCCCTCGGTCGCGCCGCCCAGCGCGAGGTACACGTCCTCCAGGCTGGGCGTGGCCAGGGTGAAGTCGTCGAGCGCGCCGAAGGCGGCCCCGCCGGTGACGGTGGCGACGGCGGCGCGGGCCGCGTCGGGGGCGAGCCGGAGGATCCAGCGCCGGCCGGTCTCCTGGGCGAGTCCGCGCAGCGCGGCGACCTCGGGCAGCTGGAGCGGCGCGGCCTCACGCCAGACCAGCTCGACCCGGACCTCGCCCGCGACGCGTTCCTTGAGACCGGCCGGGGTGTCGCAGGCGATGACCCGGCCGCGGTCGAGGACGGCGACGCGGTCGAGGACGGTCTCGGCCTCGATGACGTTGTGGGTGACGAGCAGCACGGTGGTGCCGTGCTCGGCGCGCCGCCGGTCGACGGCGGCCCAGACGGCCCGGCGGGCGACGGGGTCCATGCCGGTCGTGGGTTCGTCGAGGACGAGGACCGGCCGGCTGCCGACGAGGGCGGTGGCGAGGCAGGCAAGCCGCCGCTGACCGCCGGAGAGCTTCTTGAGGGGTCGGCCGGCGAGCGCGGTGAGGCCGAGCTCCTCCAGGACGGCGTCGCGCTCGGCGCGCGCGTCGTGGAGGCCGAGTCCGCGCAGGCGACCGGTGGTCTCGGCGGCGAGGGCGACGGTCAGCTCGTCGAGGGCGGTGGACTCCTGGCCGAGGTAGGCGAGGAGCCGGGACGCCCGCTCGGGATGGCGCACGAGGTCGTGGCCGAGGAGCTCGACGGAGCCGGAGTCCGGGCGCATGAGCCCGGTGAGCTGACGGACGAGGGTCGACTTGCCGGCTCCGTTGGGCCCGAGCAGGCCGAAGATCTCACCGCCGCGCACGTCGAGGCTGATCCCGTCGGTGGCGCGCACCTCGGGTGTCGCGGGCGCGCCGCGCCTGCCGCGCGTGGCGGGGTACGTCTTGACCAGGTCCCGCACCACGCACACCGTACTCACGGGGGAAGAGCCTACGGGGTGGCCGAGCCCACTCCGGGCGCGGGGGCCTGTTCGGCGGCGGCCCGGACGTCGATCTCACGCCAGAAACCGGCCCTGATGGCGTACCGGTCGTGCTCGTCGATCTGGTCGTCCTTGTGGGCGAGCAGGCCGAAGCGGGCCGCGTACCGGAGGAGTTCGCCGTCGATGCGGTGCGGGATCCGGGGGTAGAGGGTGGAGAGCTTCTGGACGTGGCTCTGTTCGGGGAGCCGCTCCATCCACCGCCGGGCGAACACCTGCCCGACCTCGAAGGGGTCGCCGCCGACGGTCGTGATGTCCTCCTCGCGGTCCGCCCAGCGCTGTTCGGCGCTGGTGAGCAGGGCGAGGGTGGGCAGGGAGGCGGTCTCCGCCGGTTCGCCGAGGGAGGAGGTGGCCGGGCGGTCGATCCAGCCCCGGTCGGAGGACCAGCGCAGCGCGCTCGCGCCCTGCGGCACCGGGGCGAGCGGCCCGCCCGTCCCGTTGGCGCCGCGCAGTCCCGCCAGGTCCTTGGGCGTGGGGACGCCCTTGCCCCCGGCCGGGGCCGGGACGCCGTGGGCGTGTCCGTCGGAGATGGCGGGCGCCTCCGCGGAATCCGGTCCCGTCCCGTTCCGCGTCGCGGCCGCCGCGGCCTCGGCGGCCTCTGCGGCCCGTTCGGCGGAGGCCGCGAGGGCGGCCTCGGGCAGCGGCGCCGAGAGGATGGCGGCGATCTCGGGGCGCGGGGCGGGCGGGGGCGCGCACATGCCGGTGAGGTCGCGGGCGCGGACGGCCCGGGTGATCCAGGTCCGGTCGAGGACCCGCCGCTCGTCGGCCTCGGCGACGAGGTCCTCGGACTGGTTGTAGTCGCCGTCGGCGGCCTGGACGGCCCACAGGTGGACGGCGACGCCGTGTTCCTTGGCGGACATGAGGCCGGGCAGCAGGTCGCCGTCGCCGGTGACGAGCACGATGTCGGAGCAGGCCCGGTTGCGGGCGAGCTCGGTCAGCTCGGTGTGCATGGCCGCGTCGACGCCCTTCTGCGCCCAGCGTCCGTCGCTCCTGGTCAGGGCGCCGAGCCGGACGGTGACCCGGGGCATCACGCGCAGTCTGCGGTGCTCGGGCTGGGGCACCCGGTCGGGTGCGCCGTCGAACCAGTAGATCCGCAGGAGGGGCAGCGCGGTCTCGGCCTCGGCGCGCTCACGCAGCTGCTGGATGAGCGCGGCGTGATCGACGGCGATCCTGGAGCGGGCCGGTTCCCCGGCGAGGAGACTGGCGGCGGCGCCCAGCAGGTAGCCGGCGTCCACCAGGACGACGCAGCGGTCCACGTGTTCCACCCTCTTTCGGGAACCTCGGGGTCGGACTCGGGGTCGGAAGGTGCTCCGTATCTTCCTCGTTCGCTTCGAGTCTGCCCGACGGCCGGGAGCTTGACGGTCGGAACTGGATCATCGGCGTGGCGGATATCACGTCCGCCCCGCCCTTACGTTCCGTAATGATCCAAAATGCGGCCCCTTCGCTCGTGTGTGAATCTGACAGCGGCCCTGGCCCCTAGGTCCCTTTGAGGAGGCATCATCCCCATGGCCAAGAACCGCAAGCAGGACCGTATGCAGCAGAAGGCGTCGGCAGCAGAACGCGGCACCCAGCAGGCGCAGCAGTCCGCGATGGAGTCGCAGGCCGAGCAGCGCGCCACCCAGGTGACCCCGGGTGACATGGCCCGCAAGGGCCGGCAGAAGCGCTTCGGTCACCTCACTATTTCTTTGCAAGTGCGACAGCCCACATCAGTGCGATGTATTCAGCATTTTTGGCTGTCGTCGTGGCAGCGGGCGCACCGCCGCTTTTAGCAGCGCTGAGCCTCGCGTTCATCAGTAACCTGTTCGGGTCAACGACTCACTACGGTTCTGGAGCGGCTCCGGTCTTCTTCGGAGCAGGCTACATC
>NZ_JBSGTX010000115.1:0-16625 GCF_053607625.1 Streptomyces sp. NPDC055103 | reverse complement strand
ACTCACCCTCTCGGGCTTTCCTCCGGGCTCTTCCTTCGTTTCCGACTCTATCAGATCTTTCCGATCCGATTTCCTCGGTGCTTTCCGGTCCCTTTTGTTTTCACTCCGGGGGCCTTTCGGCGGTTCCGACTTTATCAGAAGTTCTGAGTCGGTATTTCCGCCTCCCGTTCACCCGTTCAGGCGCACGACGGCGCCGGGGGTTCCCGGTCTGGCGGAGCCGTAAACGTACTGGAGCGGGGCGCCCCGATGCAAATCGAGGGGCCCCGCTCCGGTGTGGCGTTGGTCAGGCTCAGACCTCTACGACGACCGGGAGGATCATCGGGCGCCGGCGGTAGGTGTCGGAGACCCACTTGCCGACGGTGCGGCGGATCAGCTGCTGGAGCTGGTGGGGCTCGACGACGCCGTCCTGGGCCGACTTGTTCAGGACCTGGTCGACCTTGGGGACCACGGCGTCGAACGCCGAGTCCTCGATACCGGAACCGCGGGCGTGGATGTTCGGGCCGCTCACGATCTTGCCGGTCGAGGAGTCGACGACCACGAAGACCGAGATGATGCCCTCGTCGCCGAGGATCCGGCGGTCCTTGAGGTGCGCCTCGGTGACGTCGCCGACTGAGAGGCCGTCGACGTACACGTAACCGGCCTGGACCTTGCCGACGATCTTGGCCTTGCCGTCGATCAGGTCGACGACGACGCCGTCCTCGGCGATGACGATGCGGTCCTTGGGGATACCCGTCATCGCGCCGAGCTCGGCGTTGGCGCGCAGGTGGCGCCATTCGCCGTGGACCGGCATGAGGTTCTTCGGTCGGCAGATGTTGTAGAAGTACAGCAGCTCGCCGGCCGAGGCGTGGCCCGAGACGTGGACCTTGGCGTTGCCCTTGTGGACGACGTTCGCGCCCCAGCGGGTCAGGCCGTTGATCACGCGGTAGACCGCGTTCTCGTTGCCCGGGATGAGGGACGAGGCCAGGATGACCGTGTCGCCGGGGACGATCCGGATCTGGTGGTCGCGGTTCGCCATGCGGGACAGGGCCGCCATCGGCTCGCCCTGGGAGCCCGTGCAGACCAGCACGACCTCGTCGTCCGGCAGGTCGTCGAGGGTCTTCACGTCCACGACGAGGCCGGCCGGGACCCGGAGGTAGCCCAGGTCGCGGGCGATGCCCATGTTGCGGACCATCGAGCGGCCGACGAAGGCGACCCGGCGGCCGTACTCGTGGGCGGCGTCGAGGATCTGCTGGATGCGGTGCACGTGGCTGGCGAAGCTGGCCACGATGATGCGCTTCTGGGCGTTCGCGAAGACCGTGCGCAGGACGTTGGAGATGTCCTTCTCCGGCGGGACGAAGCCCGGGACCTCGGCGTTCGTGGAGTCCGAGAGGAGGAGGTCGATGCCCTCCTCGCTCAGACGCGCGAACGCGTGGAGGTCGGTGAGGCGACCGTCCAGCGGGAGCTGGTCCATCTTGAAGTCGCCGGTGGCGACGGCCATGCCCGCGGGGGTGCGGATGGCCACCGCGAGGGCGTCCGGGATGGAGTGGTTGACCGCGATGAACTCGCAGTCGAACGAGCCCAGGATCTCCCGGTCGCCTTCCTTCACCTCAAGGGTGTAGGGGCGGATGCGGTGCTCCTGGAGCTTCGCCTCGATCAGTGCGAGGGTCAGCTTGGAGCCGATGAGCGGGATGTCCGGCTTGAGCCGGAGCAGGTAGGGGACGGCACCGATGTGGTCCTCGTGGCCGTGCGTGAGCACGATCCCCTCGATGTCGTCGAGGCGGTCCCGGATGATGGTGAAGTCGGGCAGGATCAGGTCGACGCCCGGCTGCTCCTCTTCGGGGAAGAGGACGCCGCAGTCGACGATGAGCAGACGGCCGTCGAACTCGAAGACCGTCATGTTCCGGCCGATCTCGCCGAGCCCGCCGAGCGGGGTGACGCGCAGGGCGCCCTTCGGGAGCTTCGGCGGAGCGCCGAGTTCAGGATGCGGATGACTCAAAAGACTCTCCTCACCACGCGCGCCACGTGCCGTTCGGGCACGTGGCGCGCATGACATTCGTGCACTTGCTGTTGTCAGTGTTCAGTTGTGAAGTCCGTTGTCAGAGTTCTACCCCGCCGGCGGCCAGGTCGACCTTGAGCTGCTCGGTCTCCTCGGGAGAGAGCTCCACGAGCGGGAGGCGCAGCGGGCCGGCCGGGAGGCCTTGGAGGGCGAGGGCGGCCTTGGTGGTCATGACGCCCTGGGTGCGGAACATGCCGGTGTAGATCGGCAGGAGTCGCTGGTGGATCTCGGTGGCCTTCTGGGCCTCGCCGCCCAGGTGGGCGTCGAGGAGGGCACGGAGTTCCGGGGTGACGATGTGGCCGACGACCGAGACGAAGCCGCAGGCGCCCACCGAGAGCAGCGGGAGGTTGAGCATGTCGTCGCCGGAGTACCAGGCGAGGCCGGAGCGGGCGATGGCCCAGCTGGCGCGGCCGAGGTCGCCCTTGGCGTCCTTGTTGGCGACGATCCGGGGGTGCTCGGCGAGGCGGACGAGCGTCTCGGTGTCGATCGGGACGCCGCTGCGGCCGGGGATGTCGTAGAGCATGACCGGGAGCTCGGTGGCGTCGGCGATGGCCGAGAAGTGCCGGTACAGGCCCTCCTGCGAGGGCTTGTTGTAGTACGGCGTCACGGCGAGCAGGCCGTGGGCGCCGTCGCGCTCGGCGGTGCGGGCCAGCTCAAGGGTGTGGTGGGTGTCGTTGGTGCCGATGCCGGCGACGACGTGGGCGCGGTCGCCGACCGCCTCCAGTACCGCTCGTACCAGCTCCGATTTCTCCGCGTCGCTGGTGGTGGGGGACTCGCCGGTGGTGCCGTTGACGACGAGGCCGTCGTTGCCTGCGTCCACCAGATGGGTGGCCAGTCGCTGTGCACCGTCGAGGTCGAGTGCGCCGTCCGCCGTGAACGGCGTGACCATGGCGGTGAGGACCCGCCCGAAGGGGGTCTGCGGAGTGGAGATCGGAGCCATGGGTAACACGCTACTCGCTGCTCAGCGCCGGGTGTCCCTTAGGGGGACAGGAAGAAGAGGAGCCCGGCACTGCCTGCTCGGGGGTTCAGGCAGTGCCGGGTCCGTTTGATCAGCCTAGATGAACTTCGTGAAACGTCGCAATACGGACACTTCGCGCGAGTGGCTCGGACATGTGTGCCCTACGGGGCCACACGGCCGTTCTTGTTGAAGGCAGCGTGGGTCAGCGGCATCAGCCTGGCCCAGTGCTCCTCCATCTTCTCGCCGACCATCTCGATCTCCCGCTGCGGGAACGACGGGACCGCGGCCAGCTCGTGCTGGGTGCGCAGGCCCAGGAAGTGCATGAGCGAGCGCGCGTTGCACGTGGCGTACATCGACGAGAAGAGGCCGACGGGGAGCACGGAGCGGGCGACCTCGCGGGCGACGCCGGCGGCCAGCATCTCCTGGTAGGAGGCATAGGCCGTTCGGTACGACTCCTCCATCGTCCGGCTGACGACGTCGTGCTGCTCCTGGGTGCCGTCGACGAAGACGTACTTGCCCGGGCGGCCCTCCTGGACCAGCTTGCGGGAGGTGTCCGGGACGTAGAAGACCGGCTGGAGCTCCCTGTAGCGGCCCGATTCCTCGTTGTACGACCAGCCCACGCGGTGTCGCATGAACTCGCGGAACACGAAGATGGGGGCGCTGATGAAGAACGTCATCGAGTTGTGCTCGAAGGGGCTGCCGTGGCGGTCCCTCATCAGGTAGTTGATCAGGCCCTTGGAGCGCTCCGGGTCCTTCTGGAGCTCTTCGAGGGACTGCTCCCCCGCCGTGGACACACGTGCCGCCCAGAGGACGTCGGAGTCGCTCGCCGCGCTCTTGACCAGATCAACGGTGACGTCGCTCCGGAAGTCGATCTTCACGTTCTCGGTGGGGGTGTCGGTCACCAGCGGTCCTTCCAGTCGGGGTGTTGCAGGGCCCACCTTAACGACGTCCTCCTCGAGGATGAGATTCGGCCGCTTTGGTGAAATAGGGCACCAAAACGTCGATTCCGTCGTCTGTACCGGTGACGCCCGATGACGACAGAGGAGAGTGGCCCTGATGTTCCGCCGGAGAGAGGCCGTACCGTTCGCGTTCGTCGCGGAGGCCGACCACTTCCGCAGTAACGTCACGCCACCTCCACGGGAGCGCCTCAACGCCTCGCAGATCATGGGTCGTACGCTGATCGGGCTGACCGTCGTCGCGGGGCTCGTCGGTTCGCTGATCTTCGGGATGCCCTCCCTCCAGTCGGGGGAGTCCGCCACTCGACAGCAGCAGTCCGAAGCCGCCGACAACCGCTGAGGTAGCCTCACCGGGCACTGCCCCTTCGAGCGTGCTTGTGAGTGAGGACCTGTCGTGCCCCTGCCCTTCCTGACGGCCGACCGTGCTGTTGACGTGACCGACCACGTCGCCCTGCCGTTCGACGACCACGATCAGTGGCGTCGTCCGTACCGACCGGGGTCGTGGCGGGTCGGAGCGGCGGCGCTCGCGCTGCTGCTCGCCTCGTTCGTGCTGCTGGCAGCCGTGATCATCGTCGCCGCCGGGGGCTTCGGCGCCGCGGGCGTCACGCTCGGGCTCGCCGTGCTCGTGATCCTGTCGGCCCTGCGGATGCTCCGCGTGGGCACCTGGGTGAGCCGCGCCGGGGTGCGGCGCGTGGGCTTCCTCAAGACCGTCACCGTGCCGTGGGCGAAGGTCACCTCCGTGCGGACCGCGCAGCAGCCGGTGCGCTGGCTGGGGCTCCCCCGCACGGTCCAGGGCCAGGCCCTGGTGCTCGGCCGGCAGGGTGGTGAGCAGCTGGTGCTGCTCACCACGCACAACGCCGACTTCCTGTCCCGGGTCGAAGCCTTCGACCGCGCGGCCGACACGGTCGAGGCCTGGAACGCCGAGTACGGCGTCGTACCGGCCGCTACGCGCTGACCGTACGTCCCTCGTGGAGGGCGATGGCCCGCTGCATCGCCTTGCGGGCCCTGGGGGTGTCGCGGGCGTCGTGGTAGGCGACCGCGAGCCGGAACCAGCAGCGCCAGTCCCCCGGGGTGTCCTCCGTCTCGGCCTTGCGCCGGGCGAAGACCTCGTCGGCCGAGTCCCGGTCGATCCGGCCGCCCTCCGTGCGCTTCAGCTCGTCGACGGGCAGACCGCCCTCGGCCTCCAGCTCGGTGGCGAGGCGGCCGGCCTGCCGGGCGAACCGGGTGTTCTTCCAGAGGAACCAGCCGCCGACGGCCGGCAGCAGGAACGCCACGGCGCCCATGCCCATGGCGGCCGGTTCGCCCGTGAGGAGCAGCAGCACGCCTTCCATCGCCACCACGCCGAAGACGAGGACGAGGACGGTGGCGAGGAAGACGTACGTGATCTTTCCGCCCATGGCCGTCAGCCCAGGTCCAGGAAGTGTTCCAGGCCGAAGGTGAGGCCTGGAGTGCTGGTCACGCGGCGGGCGCCCAGGAGGATGCCCGGCATGAAGCTGGAGTGGTGCAGCGAGTCGTGGCGGACGGTGAGGGTCTCGCCCTCGCCGCCGAGCAGGACCTCCTGGTGGGCGAGGAGGCCCGACAGGCGTACGGAGTGGACGCGGACGCCGTCGACGTCCGCGCCGCGCGCGCCTTCGAGGCCTGTGGCGGTGTTGTCCGGCTGGACGCCGAGGCCGGCCTCGGCACGGGCCGCGGCGATCAGCTGAGCCGTCCGGGTGGCGGTGCCCGAGGGGGCGTCCACCTTGTGCGGGTGGTGCAGCTCGATGACCTCGACCGACTCGAAGTACGGGGCCGCGATCTGGGCGAACTTCATGGTGAGGACCGCGCCGATGGAGAAGTTCGGCGCGATGAGGACACCGGTCTCCGGGGAGGCCGCGAGCCAGGTCCGCAGCCGCGCGAGGCGCTCCTCGGTCCAGCCGGTGGTGCCGACGACCGCGTGGATGCCGTGGCGCACGCAGAAGTCGAGGTTGTCCATCACCGAAGCCGGGGTGGTCAGCTCGACGACGACCTGGGCGCCCGCCTCGGTGAGCGTCTCCAGCTTGTCGCCCCGGCCGAGGGCGGCGACCAGTTCCATGTCCTCGGCGGCCTCGACGGCCCTGACCGCCTCGGAGCCGATACGGCCCTGGGCTCCGAGGACCGCCACGCGCAGCTTGCTCATTGGTCTTTTTCCTTAAAGGGGCTCGGGATCAGGTGACCGCTTGGTGGAGCCGGTCGGCCTGCTTGTCCTTCAGTGGTCCTATCACCGACAGGGAGGGACGCTGGGCCAGTACGTCGCGGGCGACGGCCCGGACGTCGTCCGGGGTGACCGCGGCGATCCGGGTGAGCATGTCGTCGACCGACATCTGGCTGCCCCAGCACAGCTCGCTCTTGCCGATGCGGTTCATGAGCGCGCCGGTGTCCTCCAGGCCGAGGACGGTCGAGCCGCGGAGCTGGCCGACGGCGCGGACGATCTCCTCGTCCGTGAGGCCGTCGGACGCCACCTTGTCGAGCTCGTCCCGGCAGATCCTCAGCACGTCGTGGACCTGGTTGGGGCGGCAGCCCGCGTACACCCCGAAGAGGCCGCAGTCGGCGAAGCCCGAGGTGTACGAGTACACGCTGTAGGCCAGGCCGCGCTTCTCGCGGACCTCCTGGAAGAGGCGGGAGGACATGCCGCCGCCGAGGGCGGTGTTCAGCACGCCGAGGGCCCAGCGGCGCTCGTCGGTGCGCGCCAGGCCCGGCATGCCGAGGACCACGTGGGCCTGCTCGGTCCTGCGGTTCATGTGCTCGACGCGGCCCGCCGTGCGGATGGTGCGCAGGCCGTCGCGGGGGGCGACGGGGACGGCGTCGGTACGGGTCAGTGCGCCGGCCTTCTCGAAGGCGCGGCGGACCTGGCGTACCACCGTGGCGTGGTCGACGTTGCCCGCGGCGGCGACGACCAGGTGGGTCGGGTCGTAGTGCTTCTTGTAGAAGCGGGCGATCTGGCCGCGGGTGAGGGCGTTGACCGTGTCGACGGTGCCGAGGACCGGGCGGCCCAGCGGGGTGTCGCCGAACATCGTCTGCGCGAACAGGTCGTGCACGACGTCGCCGGGGTCGTCCTCGGTCATCGCGATCTCTTCGAGGATGACTCCCCGCTCGGCCTCCACGTCCTCTTCCAGGACGAGCGCGCCGGTGAGCATGTCGCAGACGACGTCGATCGCCAGCGGCAGGTCGGTGTCGAGGACCCGGGCGTAGTAGCAGGTGTACTCCTTCGCCGTGAAGGCGTTCATCTCGCCGCCGACCGCGTCGATCGCGGAGGAGATGTCGAGGGCGGACCGCTTGTGGGTGCCCTTGAAGAGGAGGTGCTCCAGGTAGTGGGTCGCGCCGTTGAGGCTCGGCGTCTCGTCGCGGGAGCCGACGTGCGCCCAGATGCCGAAGGTGGCGGAGCGCACGGAGGGGAGGGTCTCGGTGACGATCCGGAGGCCGCCGGGGAGGGTCGTGCGGCGGACCGTGCCGATGCCGTCCTTGCCCGGGAGAAGCGTTTGGGTACGGGCGACGGCCCGCCCCTCCGAAGAGGGGCGGGCCGTCGTCACGGAACTACGGGACGTCACTGGTCGGTGTCGTCCTTCGCGTCAGCGGCGTCCTCGTCCGCGATCACGGGGATCAGGGAGAGCTTGCCGCGCTGGTCGATCTCGGCGATCTCGACCTGGACCTTGGAGCCGATCGCGAGCACGTCCTCGACGTTCTCCACGCGCTTGCCACCGGCGAGCTTGCGGATCTGCGAGATGTGCAGCAGGCCGTCCTTGCCGGGCATCAGGGAGACGAACGCACCGAAGGTGGTGGTCTTGACGACCGTACCCAGGTAGCGCTCGCCGACCTCCGGCATGGTCGGGTTGGCGATCGCGTTGATCGTGGCGCGGGCGGCCTCGGCCTGCGAGCCCTGCTGGGCACCGATGTAGATGGTGCCGTCGTCCTCGATCGTGATGTCGGCGCCGGTGTCCTCCTGGATCTGGTTGATCATCTTGCCCTTGGGGCCGATGACCTCACCGATCTTGTCCACCGGGATCTTGACGGTGATGATGCGCGGCGCGTTCGGGGACATCTCGTCCGGAACGTCGATCGCCTCGTTCATCACGTCGAGGATGTGCAGACGCGCGTCACGGGCCTGCTTCAGCGCGGCGGCCAGGACCGAGGCGGGGATGCCGTCGAGCTTGGTGTCGAGCTGGAGCGCGGTGACGAACTGCTTCGTACCGGCGACCTTGAAGTCCATGTCGCCGAAGGCGTCCTCGGCACCGAGGATGTCGGTGAGGGCGACGTAGTGCGTCTTGCCGTCGATCTCCTCGGAGATCAGGCCCATGGCGATACCGGCGACGGCGGCCTTGAGGGGCACACCGGCGTTCAGCAGCGACATGGTGGAGGCGCAGACCGAGCCCATGGACGTCGAGCCGTTGGAGCCGAGGGCCTCGGACACCTGACGGATCGCGTAGGGGAACTCCTCGCGGGTCGGGAGGACCGGCACGATGGCGCGCTCGGCGAGCGCGCCGTGGCCGATCTCACGGCGCTTGGGCGAGCCCACGCGGCCGGTCTCGCCGACGGAGTACGGCGGGAAGTTGTAGTTGTGCATGTAGCGCTTGCGGGTCACCGGGGAGAGGGTGTCCAGCTGCTGCTCCATGCGGAGCATGTTGAGGGTGGTGACGCCCAGGATCTGGGTCTCGCCACGCTCGAACAGCGCCGAGCCGTGCACGCGCGGGATGGCCTCGACCTCGGCCGCGAGCGTACGGATGTCCGTGAGGCCACGGCCGTCGATGCGGACCTTGTCCTTGATGACGCGCTCGCGGACCAGCTTCTTGGTCAGCGCGCGGTAGGCGCCGCCGATCTCCTTCTCGCGGCCCTCGAAGGCCGGCAGGAGCTTCTCCGCGGCGACCTCCTTGATGCGGTCGAGCTCGGCCTCGCGGTCCTGCTTGCCCGGGATGGTGAGCGCCTGGGCGAGCTCGCCCTTGACCGCGGCGGAGAGCGCCTCCAGGACGTCGTCCTGGTAGTCGAGGTAGACCGGGAACTCGCCGGTGGGCTTGGCGGCCTTGGCGGCGAGGTCCGACTGGGCCTTGCAGAGAGCCTTGATGAAGGGCTTCGCGGCCTCGAGACCGGCGGCGACGACCTCCTCGGTCGGCGCCTCGGCGCCGCCCTTGACGAGCTCGATCGTCTTCTCGGTGGCCTCGGCCTCGACCATCATGATCGCGACGTCGCCGTCCTCGAGGACGCGACCGGCGACGACCATGTCGAAGACGGCGTCCTCGAGCTCGGTGTGCGTCGGGAACGCGACCCACTGGCCCTTGATCAGGGCGACACGGGTGGCGCCGATGGGGCCGGAGAAGGGCAGGCCCGCCAGGATCGTGGAGGCGGAGGCGGCGTTGATCGCGACCACGTCGTACAGGTGGTCGGGGTTGAGCGCCATGATCGTCTCGACGATCTGGATCTCGTTGCGCAGGCCCTTCTTGAAGGAGGGGCGCAGCGGCCGGTCGATCAGGCGGCAGGTGAGGATCGCGTCCTCGGAGGGGCGGCCCTCCCGGCGGAAGAAGGAGCCGGGGATCTTGCCGGCCGCGTACTGCCGCTCCTCGACGTCCACCGTCAGGGGGAAGAAGTCCAGCTGGTCCTTGGGCTTCTTCGAGGCGGTGGTCGCGGAGAGGACCATCGTCTCGTCGTCCAGGTAGGCGACGGCGGAGCCGGCGGCCTGCTTGGCGAGACGGCCCGTCTCGAAGCGGATGGTGCGGGTACCGAAGGTGCCGTTGTCGATGACGGCCTCGGCGTAGTGGGTCTCGTTCTCCACTAGTGGTTTCTCCTACGTGTTCGTCTTTGCGTCCGGGGCCCGTGTGGCCGGGGACGGTGTCGACGGGGCGGAGAGACGCGCCTTGGGTGCTGGCCGGTCTTCGATCGAAGCACCCGGCATCTTCCGGGGGCCACTACCGAGGACCGGCGGCGAGCCGGCGGCTCCTCGCTCGTCCGTCGTATGGGGTTGTGCGACCAGACTAAGTGTCTGTGTGCACTTTGTGCACGTACAGCAAAGGGAGCGGCCCCCTGAAAGTGGGAACCGCTCCCTTCACGGCGTCCTTACTTGGCGCCGCCGGCCGCACCGCGGCGGATGCCGAGGCGGTCGACCAGGGCACGGAAGCGCTGGATGTCCTTCTTGGCCAGGTACTGCAGCAGGCGGCGGCGCTGGCCGACCAGGATCAGCAGACCACGACGGGAGTGGTGGTCGTGCTTGTGCTGCTTGAGGTGCTCGGTCAGGTCCGAGATGCGACGGGAGAGCATGGCGACCTGGACCTCGGGAGAGCCGGTGTCGCCCTCCTTCTGGCCGAACTCGGTCATGATCTGCTTCTTGACAGCGGCGTCGAGAGCCACGCTGATCTCCTCTTAGTGGTTCGTGCGCCCGCGAGTGCCCCTGGTCTAGATCTCAGGGGAAGCTTCCGTGACTCGACGGGCGAAGGTCCGATGGGCGCAGCTTCCAGAAGCCTTGAGGGCTTCCGAGAGCGCGTACACAAACGGCCGTCACACAGCGTACCAGTTCGGCGGAGCGGGCCCGTCGCCGTTCAGGTCGCCGCTTAAGGCCCGTCCCTACTTGCTGGTCAAGGAGCGGACCGCCATGAAGACGTCGAGGACGGCGAGGCAGAGGGGGACGAGGGAGAGGAGGACGAAGCCCTCGGCGAGGTCGAGGAGCCGGCCCCAGAAGGGCGAGAGGCCCTTCTTCGGGATGATCAGGCCGATGGCGGTGATCAGCGCGGCGCCGGCGGCGACGGAGGCGGTGAGCCAGATCGTCCGGATGTCGAGGCCGCCGCGGTCCCCGTACATCAGGAGGTCCTTGACGAGGTCGACCGGCGGGTTGAGGGAGAGGCCGAGGACGAGCAGCGCGATGGCGGCGATGCCGGCGACCAGGACGCAGGCGACCTGCGAGGTGTAGCGGAAGAGGCGGGCGCGGAGCAGCATCGCCAGGCCGGAGGCGAGGGCGAGGAGCTGGCCCCAGAGGTTTCCGGCGAAGCCGAGGACCGCGGCGGAGCCGACGACGACGGCCGCGCAGCCGCCGACCAGGCCGAGGAGCATCTCGTGGCCGCGGCGGGCCTGGAGGGCGATGCGCTCGCCGTCGACGGCCCGGTCCTCGTCGTCCGTCTGCTGGGGGTCGCCGAGGAACTCGTCGTCGGCGGCGCTGCGCGGGGCGGCGTAGCCGATGGGGAGCCGGGCGAAGCGGGCGGAGAGGCCGGGCAGGAAGGCGACCATGCCGATGGCGACGGGCGCGCAGACGGCCGCGGTCTCCGTGGCGGAGCTCTCGGTGAGGATCATCACGAAGGTGGCGAGGGTGCCGACGGTCGCGAGGAAGGTCGCGGCGACGAAGGGGGCGTCTCCGCTGGGGGTGAGGGCGACGAGCGCGACGGAGGCGACGAGGACGGCGACGCAGCCGAGCAGGAACTGGAGCCGGCCGGGGCCCGCGCCCGCGTCGGCGGCGATGATGCCGGAGCCCGCGATGAGCAGCAGGGGCAGGGCGCCGAGGCCGAGGGCGACGGCGGTGGCCCGGTCCGCGTAGACGCGGGCGCGGACACCCGCGAAGGCGGTGAGGAGCAGGCCGGCGCCGCCGGCGATGATCCCGGGCAGGCTGTGCATGTCGTGGCGGACCGGGTCCGCGAACCAGAGCACGAAGCCCATGAGCACGAGCAGCAGGACGCCGCCGAGGAGACCGGCGCCGCGCAGCAGCTCGTCGCCCCAGAGATGCCGGTCGCGGGTGACGGCGGAGGCGACGGCGTCGGAGACGTCGTCGTAGACGGCCGGCGGCAGGGACTGGGCGAAGGGGCGAAGGGAGAGCACCTCGCCGTCGAGGACCTGCTGGGCGGCGAGGGTGCGGGCGCCGTCGAGGACGGACCCGTCGCGGCGGACCAGGTGGTAGCCGGTCGGGGTGCCCGCCGTTTGCGTCTGCCCGGTGAGCCGCAGGATCTCCGGGTAGACGTCGGCGACGGCGATGTCCTCCGGGAGCGCGACGTCGATGCGGCTGTCCGGCGCCACGACGGTGACGCGGCAGAAGCCGGTCGCTGCGGTCGTACTCACGTGTCTGGACCCCCTGATTCGCGGTTGCGCACGATGCGCGCGCCACCCTACCGGGGACGGCCGGTGGGGGCTGCAAGTAGGATCGCCGTCCCATGGGGGAAGTCCGCGTGCCCGGCTGCCGACCGGGGTGCCGGCGCGGATGCTCCCGCCACGAGCCCGCCTCCTACGAGGGATTGATGCGCCGGTGAGCCAGATCGTCGTCAAACGCCCACCGAGGGCGCTTCCGCCGGAAGTGCCCGGTGAGGAACTGGTCCTGGAGTCTCCGCCGGAACTTCCGCGGGGGCAGCAGGAGTCGGCGTTGATGCAGCTCCTGCCGATGCTCGGCATGGGTTCCTCGGTGGTCTTCTTCTTCATGACGCCGTCGCCGATCATGCGGATCATGGGCGTGCTGATGCTGGCGTCGACGGTCGCGATGGCCGTCGCCCAGTTCGTCAGATTCCGTCGCGGTACGCAGGGGCAAATGGCCGATGTCCGCCGCGACTACCTCAAATACCTCGCGCAGACGCGGCGTACGGTCCGGCGCACGGCGCGCAAGCAGCGGGACGCGCAGCTGTATCTGCACCCCTCCCCCGAGCAGTTGTGGTCGGTCGTGGCCGAGGGCTCTCGGGTGTGGGAGCGCCGGGTGGGCGACCACGACTTCGGGCAGGCCCGGATCGGGCTCGGCGCGCAGCAGTTGGCGACGGCGCTGGTGGCGCCGGACACGGCTCCGGTGGACGAGCTGGAGCCGCTGTGCGCGGGCGCGATGCAGCAGTTCCTCGCGGTGCACGGCACGCTGGACGGGCTGCCGATGGCGGTCTCGATGCGGGCGTTCTACCACGTGACGGTGTCGGGTGAGCCTGAGTCGGCGCAGTCGGTGGCGCGTGCTCTCGTGGCGCAGTTGGTGACGCTGCACTCCCCCGACGACCTGATGGTCGCGGTGGTCGCGGCGCGCGCTTCGCAGGAGCGGTGGGACTGGGCGAAGTGGCTGCCGCACACGCAGGTGCCCGGGCAGGTCGACGGGGCCGGTACGAAGCGGCTGTTCGGTGACGACCTCGGCGAGCTGGAGAACCTGATCCGCTCGAAGCTCGACGGGCGGCCGCGGTTCTCGCGGGACAACCAGCCAGTCCTGGACCAGCCGCACGTGGTCGTGGTCCTGGACGGCGGCATGGTGCCCCCGGACTCGCTGCTCGCGGCGGCCGAGGGCCTTCAGGGCGTGACGATCGTGGAGGTCGTCTCGGGCGAGCTCGACGAGCCGCGCGGTGGTCTTTCGGTGGTGGTGCGGCCGAACCGGCTGAGTCTGGAGTTCGGCGGCGGCTTCGCGTACGAGGGGGTGCCGGACGGCATCTCGCTGCCGGCGGCCGAGGCGCTGGCCCGTCAGCTGGCGCCGCTGCGCATGGGCGGCGGGGACGACGACGAGCCGCTGCTCGCCAATCTGGACTTCACGGATCTGCTGAACCTCGGGGACGCCGAGTCGGTCGACGTGGCGCGGACGTGGCGGCCGCGGACGGTCGCCGAGCGGCTGCGTGTGCCGATCGGTGTCGGTGAGGACGGCCAGCCGGTCATGCTGGACCTGAAGGAGGCCGCGCAGGAGGGCATGGGCCCGCACGGTCTGTGCGTGGGCGCGACGGGCTCCGGCAAGTCGGAGCTGCTGCGGACGCTCGTCCTGGGCCTGGCGGTGACGCACTCCTCGGAGACGCTGAACTTCGTCCTCGCGGACTTCAAGGGCGGCGCGACCTTCGCGGGCATGTCGCAGATGCCGCACGTGGCGGCGGTCATCACCAACCTGTCGGACGACCTGACGCTGGTCGACCGCATGGGCGACGCGATCCGCGGCGAGTTGCAGCGCCGTCAGGAGCTGCTGCGGTCAGCGGGCAACTACGCCAACATCCACGACTACGAGAAGGCGCGGGCGGCGGGTGCTCCGCTGGAGCCGCTGGCCTCGCTGGTCCTGGTGATCGACGAGTTCTCCGAGCTCCTCACCGCCAAGCCGGACTTCATCGACATGTTCATCCAGATCGGCCGCATCGGCCGATCGCTCGGTGTGCATCTGCTCCTCGCCTCGCAGCGCCTGGAGGAGGGCAAGCTGCGGGGCCTCGACACGTACCTCTCGTACCGGATCGGTCTGCGGACCTTCTCGGCGGCGGAGTCGCGGACGGCGATCGGTGTGCCGGACGCGTACCACCTGCCCTCGGTGCCCGGTTCGGGCTATCTGAAGTTCGGTACGGACGAGATGACCCGCTTCAAGGCGGCGTACGTCTCGGGGACGCACCGGCCGGGCGGGCCGCGTCTGGAGATCGGGCACCTGCCGGTGGAGCGGCGGCCCGCGCTGTTCACCGCGTCGCCGGTGCCCGTGGTGTACGCGGCACCGGACCCGGCGTACCTCGCGGAGCGGCGGGCGGACGAGGACGACGCGCTCGCGGACACGGTCCTCGACGTGATCGTGCGCCGTCTGGAGGGTCAGGGCGTGCCGGCGCACCAGGTGTGGCTGCCGCCGCTCGACCAGGCGCCCTCGCTGGACCAGTTGCTTCCCGGGCTCGCGCAGACGGCGGACCGGGGGCTGACGGCGACGGAGTACACGCGCCAGGGCGGGCTCACGGTGCCGCTCGGGCTCATCGACAAGCCGTTCGAGCAGCGGCGTGAGGTGCTGTACCGGGACTTCTCCGGCGCGGCGGGTCACATGATGGTGGTCGGCGGTCCGCAGTCCGGCAAGTCGACGCTGATGCGGACGCTCGTCTCGTCGTTCGCGCTCACCCACACACCGGCCGAAGTGCAGTTCTACTGCCTGGACTTCGGTGGTGGCGGCATGATCTCGCTCGCCGATCTGCCGCACGTCGGCGGGGTGGCGTCGCGGCTGGACCCGGAGCGGGTGCGACGGACGGTCGCGGAGGTGCTGGGGGTCCTCAACCGGCGGGAGGAGTTCTTCCGTTCGCACTCCATCGACTCGATGACGACCTACCGCCGCAAGCGGGCCGCGGGCGAACTGCCGGGCGAGGCCTGGGGCGACGTCTTCCTGGTCGTGGACGGCTGGGGCAGCTTCCGCAACGACTACGACACGCTGGAGCCGATCGTCTCCGACATCGCGGCGCGCGGTCTGGGCTACGGCATCCACGTCGTGATCACCGCCGCCCGGTACATGGAGGTGCGGGCGGCCCTCAAGGACCAGATGCTGGGCCGGCTCGAACTGCGGCTCGGTGACGTCATGGACTCCGAGTTCGACCGCAAGGTCGCGGCGAACGTGCCGACCGGCGTGCCGGGGCGCGGCCAGGTGGCGGAGAAGCTGCACTTCATGGGCGCGCTGCCGCGGATCGACGGATCGAGTTCGGGCGCCGACCTGTCCGAGGGCACGGCCGCGTTCGTCCAGGCCGTACGGACGAGCTGGACCGGGGCTCCGGCCCCCGCGGTGCGGCTCCTGCCGCGCAGGCTGCCGGCGGAGCAGCTGCCGAAGGGCTTCGAGTACCCGCAGCACGGCATCGCGATCGGTATCGACGAGACGAACCTGGAGCCGGTGTTCGTCGACTTCGAGTCGGATCCGTTCTTCCTGATCTTCGGTGAGAGCGAGTCCGGCAAGACGGCGCTGCTGCGGCTGATCGCCAAGCAGCTGTGCGAGCGGTACACGCCGGAGCAGGCGCGGATCGTGGTGGGCGACTACCGGCGGACGATGCTGGAGGCGGTCGCGCCCTCGCACCTCCTGGAGTACGCGCCGATGGCCTCTGCCATGCAGATGCACATGGACGCGATCAACACGGTCATGACGAAGCGGGCGCCGAAGCCGGACATCACCCCGCAGCAGCTGCGGGACCGGAGCTGGTGGACGGGTCCCCAGCTGTTCGTGCTCATCGACGACTTCGAGCTGGTGGCCACCAACTCGGGGAACCCGCTGGCGGTCCTGGTGGAGAACCTGCCGTTCGCGCGGGACGTCGGCATCCGGTTCATCGTGGCGCGCAACCAGGCCGGTGCCTCGCGGGCGATGTACGAGCCGTTCATGCAGCGCATGAAGGAGCTGGGCTCGCAGGGCGTCATCCTCTCCGGCGATCCGCAGGAGGGCGACATCCTCGGCAGCGTCCGGGCGAGGCCGATGCCTCCGGGCCGGGGCACGTTCGTCTCGCGCAAGCGGGGGACGCCGCTGGTGCAGCTGGGCTGGCTGCCGGAACAGCACTGAGCGGAGCGGCGTTCACGCCGTCCCGGTACGGCGGTCCCACTACTGTGGAGGGGACCGCCGTACCACCGCGAAGGGAAAGCGCCGATGACCGACGCACACGCCAGCACCACCGACAGCTCTCCGGCGAGCGCCGCGGACAACGCCCTGGCCGCCGAGAAGCAGCGCCAGAAGGACGAGCTGTACGCGCTCGACATCTCGGGCGTCGAGTGGCAGGGCGCTCCGGGTACCACCCCGGACGAGGAGCGCGTGGAGATCGCGCACCTGCCCGAGGGGGCGGTGGCGATGCGTTCGTCGCTCGACAAGGAGACGGTGCTGCGGTACACGAAGGCCGAGTGGGACGCGTTCGTCCTCGGCGCCAGGGACGGCGAGTTCGACCTGCGGTAGCCGTCGGGTACGCGTGAGGGGGCTCGCGCTGCTCGACCCGCGCACCCTCGCCGGAAAGGGAGGCCACTGATGCGACGCGTACGGTGGAACACCCCGCTCGTCGTGGCCCTCACCGGC
>NZ_JBSGTX010000114.1:0-16674 GCF_053607625.1 Streptomyces sp. NPDC055103 | reverse complement strand
GGGGGGGGGGGGTTACCCCCCCGGGCTTTTGGGCGGGTCCGGCGCCCCTGCCCCAAGCCCCCCCGCCGGCTCCCCCCCGGGTGGCCCCGTACCGGCCTCTCGGCATGTCCGGGGCGTGCTCAGCCCTCGGCGGCGACCGGAGCGTGACGGGGTGCCGGGCCCGGGTCCGGCGCGCGGACCGGAGCCGGGTCGGGCTCGTAAAGCGGCATGGCGGGGGCCGGGTCGGGCTCGTGGCGGACCGTGGCGGGGGCCGAGGCCGGGACCGCCGCCACGGTGTCCGCCGTCACCTTCGCGACCGCCACCGTGTCCGTGACCGTCGCCACGGCGCCCCTGTCCGCCGCCACCGTCGCGACCGCCACCGTGTCCGCGGCCGTCGCGACGGGCATCGCGTCCGCCGCCGTGCGGCGTTCCGGGAGGAGTGCGAGGACCGCCTGGCGGTGTGACTCGCTGGTGGCGTCGTCGTACGGGTCGGGCGTCGCCGGCACCTGGAGCCGCAGGACGGGGCCCGTCCCGAGGCGGGCGTAGCCGCGGCCCGGCGGCACCTGGGGCGTCGGCGTGGTGTGCGGCGCGGCGCCGAGGACGGCGGCGATCTGTTCGGGGGCGGCGGGGCCGAGCACGATCCGCGCGCGCGTGTGGGTCCGTACCGTCTCGCTCAGCGTGTCCGTGCTGTCGAACTGCTCGGCCACCACCACCGTCACCTGCGCGGCGCGCCCGTGGCGCAGCGGCACCTGGAGTAGCTCCTGCGGGTCGGGGCGGCCGTCGGCGGCGGCGAGGTGGCCGAGGATGCCCGGCCGGTCGAGGAGGATCCACAGCGGCCGCCGGGTGTCCTCGGGCGCGGGATGCCCCGCCTGGCGGGCGCGGTTGGCGGCGATCAGCCGCCGCTCGGTCTCGTGGGCCGCCCACTCCAGGCTGGCCAGGGCTCCGGAGAGTCCGCACTCGACGGCGAGGACACCGTCGCGGCCGGTCAGGCAGGCGTACTCGCCGGTGCCGCCGCCCTCGACGATCAGCACGTCCCCGTGCGGAAGGGCCTGGAGCGCGATCGACCGCAGCAGGGAGGTGGTGCCGCTGCCCGGCTGGCCCACGGCCAGCAGGTGCGGCTCGGTGGAGCGGGGTCCGGTGCGCCAGACCACGGCCGGCGCGTCCTCCGTGCCGTCGGCCGCGACCACGGGCACGGTGCGCTGCACGGCGTCCCCGTCGGTGAAACCGAGCACGGTCTCGCCCGGCACCGTGACGAAGCGCTGGGCGGCGATGGTGGTGGGAAGGGCGGGCAGCACGCTCATGTCGAGCCGGTTTCCCTCCTCGTCCCAGTCGAAGCGGTACTCGCGGCCGCGCCCCGACTTGGCGTGCAGCAGCTGCTCGATGCGGGCGCGCGCGGCCGGCTCGCCGTCGGTGAAGTACGGGGGGTACGCGATCCTCAGCCGGGTCGGCCGGCCGTCCTCGTCGAAGGCGTACTCCCCGAAGGCGCCGCTCCAGTCGCCGCCGTGGGCGAAGAGCGGGGAGGGGTCGTCGGGGACGGAGAAGTACGGCACGAGGGCCTCGTACAGGCCCTTGAGCCGGGCGATCTCCGCGTCGTCGGGCCCGGTCTTCACGACCGGGCGTTCGCGCCCCTTCCACGCGGCGGCGCCCATGAGCGTGACGAGCGCGAGCAGCGGCCCGTACGGCATGAGGGCGACGACCAGGACGCAGGCCGCGACCAGGAGCAGCGTGGGACCACGCCGCTCCTTGGGGGTCGCGGCCCACTTGGCGCGCGCGGTCGCGGCCAGCTTCCGCAGCCCACGGGAGACCGTGATCAGCGGATGGAGCACGTCGGTGGCGCTGTCGGCGGCCGTGCGCGCGATCTCTCGGCTGCGAGCGATCTGCGCGCTGCCGCTGCTCAGAATGCGGGGGAGTGGTCGCCGGGCCACGTCGTACTCCTGGTTTCGTGGAAGGGGCTGGGAGGGGGCAGGGGGAGGGTGCCCCCTCGGGGCGTCAGAACTTGATTCCGCCCAGGAGACCGGCGAGGCTCTGCCCGCCCGCCGTGATGCTCGGGGCGATGGCCGTGCCGGCGAGGTAGAAGCCGAACAACGCGCTGACGAGGGCGTGCGAGGCCTTCATCCCGTCCTTCTTGAAGAACAGGAAGCAGATGATGCCGAGCAGGACCACGCCTGAGATGGACAGGATCATTTGGTGTTCTCCTGGTTGAGGGGACAGTCACCATGAGTCCTTCCAGGTTCACAGCAAGTATCTATGTGACTAAAGGTGCAATAGGGTGAAATCTTCCCGATTTCACTTCATTGGCGGTAGGCGGACGTTCCGCCGGGTGGCGAAATCCCGGCGGTGCGCTAGTGGCGGACCGAGAGCGGATCGCGGTGATCTTTGCCTCAGTCGGGCGCGGTCATGTCGCCCGACGGGCAGTACCCTGTCGATTCACTCGTACGGCCGCGCTTGCCGTGCGCAGGTCAACACTGCAGGAGAGAGGCGGTTCCACCCGATGAGCGAGACTCCCGACCCCGAGGTCGTCGAGCTGGCGTCCAAGGTCTTCGACCTCGCGCGCACGGGGGACGCCGACGGCCTGGCCGCCTATGTCGACGCGGGCGTTCCGGCGAACCTCACCAACGACAAGGGTGACTCCCTCGTCATGCTCGCCGCCTACCACGGCCACGCCGCCGCGGTCTCGGCCCTCCTGGAGCGCGGCGCCGACGCCGACCGCGCCAACGACCGCGGCCAGACCCCGCTCGCGGGCGCCGTCTTCAAGGGCGAGGACGCCGTCGTCCGCGCCCTGCTCGCCGGCGGCGCGAATCCGGAGTCCGGGACTCCGTCCGCCGTCGACACCGCGCGCATGTTCGGCAAGGCCGATCTGCTGGAGCTCTTCGGAGCCCGGTGAACGGGTACTGAACCCCAGGTGAGGGCGGCGTCGTAAATGTGGTCGCGGTGGCGAAATGGGTGGGTCATCATGACGTCGGGCCCGGCAGACCGGGCCACCGACGAGAGGCAGAGGAAGATGGTCACTGGCAAGCGCAGGACGACGAGCGGCCCGACATGTTGCCGCACGGCCTAGGCGTACAGGGATGTATCGCCTGACCCGGGTCATCCCGGTCTCCCCCGGTCGTGTCGACAGCTTGATGTGAGGCGTCTTCCATGTTCGATCCAGTCATAGCGCCGAGCGGCACCCTGCTCGGCCTGCTGCAGAGGGGCCGCGGCGACGGCACCCTGCACGCGCTCGCCGCGCCACGGGCCGAGGCCCTCGCGGCCCTCAGTCACTGTGTTCTCTCCGACCCCCGCCACGACTGGCAGGTCGAGAACCGCTCCCTCTACTACGCCCGTCTCTACCTGGACCTCCACGGCGGTCTCGACGAGATCGAGGCGCACCTCTTCGGTGCCGAGGACCACCTCGACACCGAGGAGTCCAGGACCGGGCTCGCGCTCGCCGTCCTGGGGCACCTCGCCTCCTACGGACGCCAGGACGCCCTGCTCCTGCTCCGGCGCTACGCGGCGACCGGCACGAACTGGGCCTGGGCCCTGGACGAGCTGGCCCTGCGCGACGACGACGCCGGGCTCCGCGGGCTCGCCCTTCCCGTACTCGCCCGCTTCCCCGCCGACCCGGCCGGCGACGCCGAGCTGGCGAGCGTCGTGCGGGACGCCTTCGAGCCCCGGCCCTGGCGGCTGTGGGCCGAGGACCGGCGGGAAGCCGTGGGCGCCCGAGTCAGGGCCGCCCAGGAACAGGGCTCCTTCGACCGCTGGCAGCGCCAGATGCGCCCCGCGGGCCCCCGCCCCGGCTGGAGCGTGAAGGCCGTCCTCGACTGGGCGCAGGAGGGGTACGAGCGAGGTGCCGTGCTTCACGGCCCCGCCGCCCGATGCCTCGGCGCCGTCGCCGGCCCCGAGGACCGCCCCGAACTCCTCGCCGCAGCCCGCGACGGCTCGACGGGCGCGCGCGGCGCCGCGCTCCACCACCTCGCCGCCTCGCGGGACCCCGCCGTCCTCGACCTCGTGGAGGCCGCCGTCGACGGCGGTTCCCGTGAGGTCGCCGAGGCCGCCGTCGCCGCCTACCGGCGCATGTGCGGCGAGGACGCGGTCGCCCGCGCCCGCGCGTGGGTCCGGCGCACCGACGAGCTCGGCACCGCCGCCGCCGAGGTCCTCGCCTGCCGCGGCACGGCGCAGGACGCCGGCCTCGTCCTCGGGGCCCTGCGCGGGACCATCCGCTCCGCGGGCCCCGACGCCCCCGAGCTCGCCGTCCTCGTCGACGGAGCGGGCCGCCTCGACATCGCCTGCGCCGCGCCCGTGCTCCGCCACGTGTACCGCGAGACGTCCTCGTCCCAGCTGCGCGGCCGGGTGGCCCGTTCCCTCGCCGCCACCGACCCCACCTTCGCGACCGGTTTCGCCGTCGAGTGCCTCTGGGACTGCGAGGAGACCACCCGCGAGGTGGCCGCCCAGCACGCCGAGACCGGCGACGTACGGGTCGCCGAGCGGCTCCGCCGCCTCGCCGCAGACCCGGCCGAGGAGGCCGAGGTCCAGACCGCGGTGCGCAACCGGATAGGACCGGACCTACAGGTCTGACCCTTGCCGGGACGACCCCTTCCCGGGCCTGACCCCTCCCCAGGTCCCCACCGGGTTCGACCCTTACCGTCCCGTCGCCCGGACCCCGGGGCGGCGCGGCCCGCGGCGGAGATCCCGCCGAACGAGGCCCCGCCCCGGGCGTCCGGCGACCGGACGCCTGCACGGGCCGTCGGCGCCGCGGCGAAACGCTCAGGCGACCGGACGCCTGCACGGGCCGTCGGCGCCGCGGCGAAACGCTCAGGCGACCGGACGCCCGCACGGGCCGTCGGCGCCGCGGCGAAACGCTCAGGCGACCGGACGCCCGCACCTTGCCCCCGGCACCGCGGCGAAACGCTCATGGGACGTTCCCCCGCCGTCCAGATCGACGTCGGCGGGTACACGCCAAGCGGGACGACAACACCCGTATGCGTGTCGTCATCGTCACAGAATCCTTCCCTCCCGATGTCAACGGTGTGGCGCACTGCGCCCTTCAGACCGCGCGCCACCTCGTCCGCCGGGGCCACGCCCCGCTCGTCATCGCCCCCGCCGTAGCCGAACCGTCGGCGGACGCCGACGCCCCATGCGCCGTCGTCCGCGTGCCCTCCCTGCCCCTGCCCGGCTACCCCCAGGTCCGGGTCGCCCTGCCCAGCCGCCGCGTCGCCGCCGCCATCGCCGCGCACCGCGCCGACCTCGTCCACCTCGCCGGACCCTTCGTCCTCGGGGTGCGCGGCATGACGGCCGCCGCCCGGCTCGGCATCCCCGCCGTCGCCGTCTACCAGACCGATCTCGCCGGCTACGCCCGTACGTACGTGGGCACCGGCGAGGGCGCCGCCTGGCGCCGGCTGCGCGCCGTCCACGGCGCCGCCGACCGCACCCTCGCCCCGTCCACCGCCGCCGTCCGCGACCTGGAGGCGCACGGCATCGGCCGCATCCGGCTCTGGGGGCGCGGCGTGGACACCGTCCGCTTCCGCCCCGGCCTCCGCGACGCCGGCCTGCGCCGGGAGCTCGCCCCCGGCGGCGAGCTCCTCGTCGGCTACGTAGGCCGCCTCGCGCCGGAGAAGCGCGTGGACCTGCTCGCCGGGACCCGCGGCATACCGGGTGTACGCGCCGTGGTCGTCGGTGACGGACCCAGCGGGCCGGGGCTGCGCGCCGCGCTGCCGGAGGCGCTGTTCCTGGGCCGCCGCACCGGTCACGACCTCGCCCGGATCTTCGCCTCGCTCGACGTCTTCGCCCACACCGGCCCGTACGAGACCTTCTGCCAGACCGTCCAGGAAGCCATGGCGAGCGGGGTCCCGGTGATCGCCCCGGCCGCCGGCGGCCCCCTGGACCTCGTCGACCACGGGCGCACCGGGCTCCTCGTACCGCCCGGCGACCCCGACGCGCTGCGCGAGGCCGTCGCCTCGCTCGCCGCAGCCCCGGACGTGCGCGCCGCCTACGGCCTGGCCGGCCGGGCCGCCGTCGAGGGCCGCACCTGGGAGGCGGTCGGCGACGAGCTGATCGGCCACTACGAGGAGGTCCTGCGCGAGCGGACGGCGGTGGCGGCGTGAACGGCGGTCGTACCGCATCGGGAAGTCAGGCTTCAGGAAGTCCGGCTTCGGGAAGTCCGGCTCCGTGCGGTGGCGACGCCGGCGGCGGCGCCGGTCGTGCCGCTCAGGGGAGCGGTACGAGCGGCGGGCTGCGAATCGTGCGGCTCGCCAACTTCGTGACCGCCACCTCCGGCGGCCTGCGCACCGCGCTCGACCAGCTGGGCCGCGGCTACCTCGCCGCCGGACACGAACCCGTCCTCGTCGTCCCCGGCGACGTCGCGAGCGACCACCACACCGAACAGGGCCGGGTCGTCACCCTCCCGGGGCCCGTCCTGCCCGGCACCGGCGGCTACCGGGTCCTCGCCGACCGGAGCCGGGTGCGCCGCCTCCTCGACGAACTCGCCCCCGACCGCATCGAGGTCTCGGACCGCACGACCCTGCGCTGGACGGGGGAGTGGGCCCGCCGCGCCCGGGTGCCCTCGGTGATGGTCTCCCACGAGACGGCGGACGGGGTCCTGCGCACCTGGGGTGTTCCCCCGGCGCTCGCCGCCCGCACGGCGGACCGGCTCAACCGCCGCACGGCCTGGGCCTTCGCCAGGGTCGTCTGCACCACGGAGTGGGCGGAGCGGGAGTTCGTACGGATCGGCGCGCGCAACGTCGTACGGGCTCCGCTCGGCGTCGACCTGGAACGCTGCCGGCCAGGACGCCGCAGCACCGTGCTGCGCGCCCGGTACGCGGACGGAGAGCGGGTGCTCATGGCGCTGTGCTCGCGCCTCTCCGTCGAGAAGCGGCCCGGTACGGCCCTGGACGCCCTCGCGGAGCTCCGGGGCGCCGGGGTCCGGGCGGCGCTGGTCGTCGCGGGCGACGGGCCCCTGCGGGGCGCCCTGGAGCGGCGGGCGCGCGAGCGACGCCTTCCGGTGCGGTTCCTCGGGCACGTCGCCGACCGGGAGGCCCTCGCGGACCTCCAGGCCGCGGCGGACGTGTGCCTGGCCCCGGGCCCCGCGGAGACGTTCGGGCTCTCCGCCCTGGAGGCCCTCGCCTGCGGGACCCCGGTCGTCGTCAGCGCCTCCTCCGCCCTCCCGGAGGTCGTCGGGGCCACAGGGGCCGTGGCCGTCGACACTCCGGAGGCCTTCGCGGCGGCGGTACGGGGAGTGCTCGCCACGCCGGAGATCCTTCGGCGGGCCGCCGCACGCGCGCGTGCGGAGGGTTTCGCCTGGGACCACTCGGTGGCCGCCTTCCTCCAGGCCCACGACGCGCGGCCGTCACCCCGGCCCCACCTCCGGCCCCTGCTCCCGCCGCAGGCCGTCCCGTCCCGCACCCAGGAGGCAAGGCGATGACGGGGGAGTCCGTGGAGGTGGCGGCTTCCCCGCAAGGGGCAGAGGGAGCCGCTTCCGGTACCGCTTCCGGTCCCCGTACCCGTACCCGTACCGGAACCGGCCCGGTCCGGTTCGCCGCGCTCGGCGACTCGTTCAGCGAGGGCGTCGGCGACCGGGTGGACGGCGCCTGGCGCGGGTGGGCGCCCCTGCTCGCCGAGGGACTCGCGGCCGAGGGGCAGGAGACGGTGCTCCTGAACCTCGCCGTCGGCGGCGCCCTCAGCCGGGACGTCGCCGAGCACCAGCGGCCCCGGGCCCTCGCCTTCCGGCCGCACCTCGCCTCCGTGGTCGTCGGCGTCAACGACACCCTGCGTCACACCTTCGACATCGCGCTCCTCGCCCACCGCCTCGACCGCGCGTTCGCGGACCTCGACGCCGCAGGGGCCGTCCTCCTGACCGCCTGTCTGCCCGACCCGGGGCGGATGCTCGGCCTGCCGCCGCCCCTGGCCCGCCCCCTAGCCCGCCGCCAGCGCGCCGTCAACGCGGTCGTGCACGCCCTCTCCGACCGGTACGACGCGGTCCACCTGCACCTCGCCGACGACACCTGGACCCAGGACCGCGCCCTGTGGAGCGCCGACCGGCTCCACCCGGGCGAACGCGGCCACCGGGCCGTGGCCGCCGGCTTCCACCGGCTGCTCGCCGCCCGGGGGCTCGCCCACGGCGCACAGCCCGGGCGGGAACCCGTACAACCGCCACCGACCAGGGCGGAGGCCGTGCTCTGGCTCGCCACCGCGGGCACCGGCTGGGTGCTGCGCCGCAGCCGTGACCTGCTCCCGCAGTTGCTCCTGCTCGCCGGCGCCGAGCTCCGCCATTGGGCCGACGGCACCGGCACCACGCCCCTCGACGCGCGCGCGGACGCCGCCCTCGCCGCCGCGCTCACCGCCACAATGGGGAGATGACCGGGCGCTGGGAGTTCTGGATCGACCGGGGCGGCACCTTCACCGACGTCGTGGGACGGCGGCCCGAAGGGCGTCTCGTCACCCGCAAACTGCTCTCGCACGACCCCGCACGCCACCAGGACGCCGCCGTCGCCGGGATCCGCGCGCTCCTCGGGCTCGGCCCCGGCGAACCCGTCCCCGCCGACCGGATCGCCGTCGTCAAGATGGGGACCACCGTCGCCACCAACGCTCTCCTGGAGCGGCGCGGCGAACCGACCCTGCTGCTCGTCACCGAGGGCTTCCGGGACGCCCTGCGCATCGCCTACCAGAACCGGCCCCGGCTCTTCGACCGCCGCATCGTGCTGCCCGAGGCGGTGTACGCGCGCGTGGCCGAGGTCCCCGAGCGCGTCGACGCCCGGGGCCATGTCGTCCGTCCCCTGGACGAGGCCGCCGTCGGCGAGGTCCTCGCCGACGCGCACCGGGACGGCTTCCGCTCCGTCGCCGTCGTCCTGCTGCACGGCTACCGCCACCCCGCCCACGAGACGCGGATCGGCGAGGCCGCCAGAGCCGCCGGCTTCACGCAGGTCAGCTGCTCGCACGAGGTCAGCCCGCTCATCAAACTGATCCCGCGCGGCGACACGACCGTCGTCGACGCCTATCTGTCGCCGATCCTGCGCCGGTACGTCGACGAGGTCGCCGGCGAACTCGCCGGTATCCGCCTCATGTTCATGCAGTCCAACGGCGGGCTGCGCGAGGCCGCCCACTTCCGCGGCAAGGACGCAGTCCTGTCCGGACCGGCCGGCGGCGTCGTCGGCATGGCCCGTACGTCGGCGCAGGCCGGACACGAGCGGGTCATCGGCTTCGACATGGGCGGCACGTCCACGGACGTGTCGCACTACGCCGGCGCCTTCGAGCGTGAACTCGGTACACAGGTCGCCGGGGTACGGATGCGGGCCCCGATGATGAGCATCCACACCGTCGCGGCGGGCGGCGGCTCCGTCCTCCACTACGACGGCCGCCGCTACCGCGTGGGCCCCGACTCGGCAGGCGCCGTCCCCGGTCCCGCCTGCTACCGCCGCGGCGGCCCGCTCACCGTCACCGACGCCAACGTCATGCTCGGCCGTGTCCAGCCGGCCCACTTCCCCGCCGTGTTCGGCGAGACCGGTGACCGGCCCCTGGACGCCGAGGTCGTACGGGAGCGGTTCACGGCCCTCGCCGAGGAGACCGGCGGCGGCCGGACCCCGGAGGAGGTCGCCGCGGGCTTCCTGGAGATCGCCGTCCTCAACATGGCCAACGCCGTCAAGAAGATCTCCGTCCAGCGCGGCCACGACGTCACCCGCTACGCCCTCACCAGCTTCGGCGGCGCCGGCGGCCAGCACGCCTGCGCCGTCGCCGATGCCCTGGGCATCGACACCGTCGTCGTACCCCCTCTGGCCGGCGTGCTCTCCGCGTACGGCATCGGGCTCGCCGACGCCACCGCCATGCGGGAGCGGTCCGTCGAGGCCGAGCTCGACGCCCCCGGCACCCACGCGCGTGTGGCGGCCCTCTGCGACGAACTCGCCCAGCGCACACGCGAGGAACTGCGCGCCGACGGGCTGCCGGACGCGGCGATCACCACCCACGCGCGCGTGCTCCTGCGGTTCGCGGGGACGGACGCGAGCCTCCCCGTCGACCTGGCCCCCGCCGCAGCGATGAGAACCGAGTTCACAGCCCTCCACCGGACGCGGTACGCCTTCACCATGGACAAGCCGCTCGTCGTCGAAGCGGTCTTCGTGGAGGCCGTCGGCAGAGCGGGGCCGCACGGCCCCGTCCTCATCGACAGCGGGGAGCGGACAGGGCCCCTCGCCCCCCGGGCCACCGTCCGGATGCACAGCGGCGGCGCGCCCCACGACACCCCGCTCCACCGGCGCGAGGACCTCCGCCCAGGTGACACCGTCGACGGGCCCGCGCTCCTCGCCGAGGCCGACGCCACGACCGTCGTCGACACCGGCTGGCGGGCCACCGCGACGGACGGCGGACACCTCCTCCTGCACCGCGTCACCCCGCGCCCCGCGCGCGTGGCCCCCGGGACGGACGTGGACCCGGTCCTCCTGGAGGTCTTCAACAACCTCTTCATGGCCATCGCCGAACAGATGGGCGTGCGCCTGGAGAACACCGCCCACTCGGTCAACATCAAGGAACGCCTCGACTTCTCCTGCGCCCTCTTCGACGCCGAGGGCAACCTCATCGCCAACGCGCCCCACATCCCCGTCCACCTCGGCTCCATGGGCGAGTCCATCAAGGAGGTCCTGCGGAGGCGCGCGGACGACATGAGGCCCGGCGACGTGTACGCCATCAACGACCCGTACCACGGCGGCACCCACCTCCCGGACGTCACCGTCGTGACCCCGGTGTTCGGCGAGGCCGGCGACGAACTCCGCTTCCTGGTCGCCTCCCGGGGCCACCACGCCGAGATCGGCGGCATCACCCCCGGCTCCATGCCCGCCTTCAGCCGCTCCGTCGAGGAGGAAGGCGTCCTCTTCGACAACTGGCTGCTCGTCCGGGACGGCCGGCTCCGCGAGGCCGAGACCCGGGCCCTGCTCACCGGCGCCCGCCACCCCTCCCGCGACCCCGACACCAACCTCGCCGACCTGCGCGCCCAGATCGCCGCCAACGAGAAGGGGATCGAGGAACTGCGCCGAACCGTCGAGGAGTTCGGGCTGGACGTCGTCCAGGCGTACATGCGGCACGTCCGCGCCAACGCCGAGGAGTCCGTCCGCCGCATCGTCGCCCGGCTCCACGACGGCACGTACCGCTACGAGACCGACGGCGGCGCGGTCATCCGGGTCGCGGTCCGCGTCGACCGCGAACGGCGCTCCGCCGTCGTCGACTTCACGGGCACCTCGCCCCAGCTGCCCGGGAACGCCAACGCGCCCACGTCCGTCGTCATGGCCGCCGTCCTGTACGTCTTCCGTACCCTCGTCGACGAGGACATCCCGCTCAACAGCGGCTGCCTGGAGCCCCTGGAGATCCGCGTCCCGCCCGGCTCCATGCTCGCGCCCGTCCACCCCGCCGCGACCGTCGCCGGGAACGTCGAGACCTCCCAGGCCGTCACGGGCGCGCTGTACGCGGCCCTCGGCGTCCAGGCCGAGGGCTCCGGCACCATGAACAACGTCACCTTCGGCAACGCGCGCGTGCAGTACTACGAGACGATCGCGAGCGGCTCCGGCGCCGGCGACGGCTTCGACGGCGCCGACGCCGTCCAGACCCACATGACCAACTCCCGGCTCACCGACCCCGAGATCCTGGAATGGCGCCACCCTGTCCGGGTCGACGCCTTCGCGGTACGGGAGGACAGCGGCGGGCACGGCCGGTGGCACGGCGGCCACGGGGTCGAGCGCCGCATCCGCTTCCTGGAGCCGATGACGGTGGCCCTCCTCACCGGCCACCGCAGGGTCCCGCCGTACGGGATGGCCGGCGGCGAACCGGGCGCCCTCGGCGAGAACCTCGTGGAGCGCGCCGACGGCACCGTCGAACACCTCGACGGCGCCGCGACGACCGAGATGGGCCCCGACGACGTCCTGGTGGTCCGCACCCCCGGCGGCGGAGGCTACGGTGTGCCGCCCGCCACGTCGTGAAGGTCCCGCTCAGCGCACCGGCACGAACCGCACCGGCGTGCCCGGTACCGCCTGTGCCGCCGCGCCAAGGTCGGCCTCCCGGACCACAGCGACCACCGGGTAGCCCCCGGTCGTGGGATGGTCCGCGAGAAAGACCACCGGGCGCCCGTCCGGCGGCACCTGGACCGCGCCCAGGACCATGCCCTCGCTCGCCATCTCTCCCTGCCGCGCGCGCTCCAGCGCCGGTCCGTCGAGCCGCAGCCCGATCCGGTTGCTCGCCGAGGACACCCGGTACGCGCGCGTGCCGAAGGTGCGCAGGGCGGCGGCGGTGAACCAGTCGTCGCGGGGGCCCGGCCGGACCCGCAGGACGAGTTCGTCCGGCGGGCCCGGCCAGGGGGGAGCGTCGGCCGACCCCCGTACGGCCGTGTCCGCTCCCAGCGGCAGCACCGCCCCCTCCACCAGCGGCGCCGGGCCGAGCCCGGACAGCAGGTCGGTGGAGCGGCTGCCGAGCACCGGTTCGACGGCGACACCGCCGCCGAACGCCACGTACGAGCGCAGCCCGCGTACGGCCGCGCCGATCTCCAGGAGCGACCCGGCCGGCACCCGGACCGCCGTCCCCCAGGCGGCCGGGCGCCCCTCCACCCGGACCGGTCCCGGCGCGCCGCCGACCGCGATGGTGACGGCGCACCGGGGCCGCAGCGCGCACCCGTCGACGGTGGTCTCCAGGACCGCGGCGTCCTCGTCGGCGCCGACGTTGCCGACGAGCCGGTTGAGGAGCCGTACGGCCCCCGGGTCGAGCGCGCCCGAGCGGGGCACGCCGAGATGCGCGTACCCAGGGCGCCCCAGGTCCTGCACGGTGGTCAGCGCCCCCGACCGGACCACGGCGACGGCGCGGTCGGTCATCGCCCGCCCTCCGACGCCGGCCCGCCCGCCAGGGTGAACCGGACGCGGGTGCCGGGCGAGAGGAGCGCGGCGGGCTCCCGCCCCGTGTCCCAGAGCACCACGTCCGTGGTGCCGATCAGCTGCCAGCCGCCGGGGGAGGAGCGCGGGTACACGCCGGTGTAGCGCCCGGCGAGGGCGACCGACCCGGCGGGGACGGCCGTGCGCGGTGTGGGCCGTCGTGGTACCTCGTACCGCTCGCCGAGCCCGGTCAGATAGCCGAACCCCGGCGCGAAGCCGCAGAAGGCGACCCGGAACTCGGTCGCCGTGTGGACGCGTACCGCCTCCTCGACGGACACCCCCCACAGGACGGCGACCTCCGCCAGATCGGGCCCGTCGTAGCGGACCGGCACCTCCACCGCCTCACCTACGCGCGCGTGGAGGGGCGCCACTTCCCAGCCCTTCAGCTCGTCCGCGAGCCGGGCCGGGTCCGCCACCCCGTCGAGCAGGACCGTCCGCGCCGCCGGCACGATCTCCTGTACGGCGGGCAGCACACCGGCCGCCCGTCGCCGCAGCAGCTCGGCGTGGAAGGCCTCCGTCTCCGCGCCGCCGGCCAGCTCCACGAGGAGCGCCCGTTCGCCCACGCGCAGCGTCCGCACGCCCGTACTCGTGCTGGTACCCGTACCCGTACCCGTACTCATGCTCATGCGAAGGCCTCCACCCGGACCCCGGAGGCCTCCAGGTGCTCACGGACCCGGCGGGCGAGGCCCACCGCGCCGGGGGTGTCCCCGTGCAGGCACAGCGACCGGGCCCGTACGGCGACGGAGCTCCCGCAGTGCGCCGTCACGACCCCGAACCGGGCCATGGCCACCGAGCGCTCCACGACATGGTCCGGATCGCTGACGACTGCCCCCTCCTGCTCCCGTGGCAGCAGGGAGCCGTCCGCCCGATAGGCCCGGTCGCCGAACGCCTCGGCGACCACCGGAAGTCCGGCCTTCGCCGCGGCCTCGTGCAGCCGGGACCCCGGGAGTCCGAGGACGGGCAGCGCCCGGTCGGCGAGCAGGACGCCCTCGACGACCGCGGTGGCCTGCTCCTCGTCGCGGACCACCCGGTTGTACAGCGCGCCGTGCGGCTTCACGTACGCGACGCGCGCGCCCGCCGCCCGGGCGAAGACCTCCAGGGCGCCGATCTGGTACGCCACTTCGGCGGCCAGCTCCGCCGCGGGGACGTCCATCGAGCGCCGTCCGAAACCGGCCAGATCCCGGTAGGACACCTGGGCCCCGATCCGTACGCCCCGATCGGCCGCCAGCTCGCAGACGCGCCGCATGGTGGCCGCGTCCCCGGCGTGGAAGCCGCAGGCCACGTTGGCGCTGGTGACGACGGAGAGCAGTTGCTCGTCGTCGGTCAGCGTCCAGCGGCCGAAGCCCTCGCCGAGGTCGGCGTTGAGGTCGATCGAGGCCCAGGTCATCTGGTGCTTCCTTTCCCACCTGGTCGTGCGGTGGTGCTGCTCGGTGCTCGGTGCGCTGTGCTTCTTCGTGCGGTTCGGATGACTTTGATGATTCAGACGGAGACGCGGTACCGGTCGTCCCGGATGTCGGTGACGTACATCTCCCCGCCGGCCGTCGGGCCCGCCGTCCCGGACCGGGCACGCGCGCGTGCGTCGCGCGGATCGAGAACCGCCGTGCCGGTCATACGAGTTCCCTCCCGCGCGTCTCGGGCAGCCCGAACAGGGCCAGGACGGCCAGACCGTAGCCGATCGCGCCGAAGACCAGCGCCCCGCCGACGCCCCAGCTCCCGGCGAGGAAGCCGACCAGGGTCGGGAAGACGGCGCCGATCGCGCGGCCCGTGTTGTACGTGAGTCCCTGCCCCGTCCCGCGGACCGGCGTCGGGTACAGCTCGGCCAGGAAGGATCCGAACCCGCTGAAGATGGCCGACATGCAGAAGCCGAGCGGGAAACCCAGTACGAGCAGAAGGGAGTTCGCACCGATGGGGATGTTCGTGTACGCGAGGACGCAGAGCGCCGACAGGATGGCGAACAGCGCGATGTTCTTCTTCCGGCCGAGCCGGTCCGTGAGGTAACCCCCGGTCAGGTAGCCCGCGAAGGCACCGGAGATCAGGAAGGCCAGATAGCCGCCGGTGCCGACGACCGTCAGCCCGCGTTCGGTCTTCAGGAAGGTCGGGACCCAGGTGGCGAGCGTGTAGTAGCCGCCCTGGACGCCGGTCGAGAGCAGGATCGCGAAGAGAGTCGTGCGCAGCAGCGCGGGGCGGAAGACGGCCCGGAACGAGCCGCGTTCCGCGCTGGCACGGCGGAGCTCCGCCGCCTGCGGGGCGTCCTCCACGTTCCGCCGCACGTACACGACGAGCAGGGCGGGCAGCGCGCCCGTCCAGAAGAGGATCCGCCAGGCGAGGTCCGCGTCGGCGAACTGGAACACCAGGGTGTAGACGAGCACCGCGAGCGCCCAGCCGGCCGCCCAGGCGCTCTGGACGGCGCCGAGCGTACGCCCCCGGTGCTTGGCGGAGGCGTACTCGGCCACGAGGATCGCGCCGACGGCCCACTCGCCGCCGAAGCCGAGGCCCTGGAGGGCCCGGAAGACCAGCAGGGTCTCGTAGTTCGGGGCGAAGCCGCAGAGCACCGTGAAGAGCGCGTACGTCACGACCGTGATCATCAGCGCCCGCACCCGGCCGACGCGGTCGGCGAGGACGCCGGCGAGCGCACCGCCGACCGCCGAGACGACGAGGGTGACGGTGGTCAGGAGGCCGGTCTGGCCCTTGTCGAGGTGGAAGTACGCGGCGATGGCCACCATCGACAGGGGCAGGGTGAAGAAGTCGTAGGAATCCAGGGCGTATCCGCCGAAGGCGCCGCCGAAGGCGCGTCGGCCGCGCGGCCAGGCGAACGCGCCCGCATCGTCGGGCTGTTCGCCCTGGGGCTGCTGCCGGGTCTGTGTCGTGCTCATCTGCACCTCGCTGGAGGGGGAGACGTGCCTGAGAGACGTACCGAGGAACCGTGCGGTGCCGATAACGTAGAGGATTGTTCAACGATCCGACAAGGGGCGTGTTGTCGCTTCCGTGTTTCTGCGGTTGACTCGCCGCGGACGGCGGAAGGGAAGAGGTGCTGTGGACGTGAGCGAGGCCGGAGATCTGGCGGACGACCGCGTGCTGCTCGGGCGCACGAGCACGGCGGAACGGGTCGCGGACATCCTGCGGACCCGGATCGCGGAGGGCTACTTCTCGCCGGGGGTCCGGCTCTCCGAGGAGAGCATCGGCGGCGCCCTCGGTGTGTCCCGCAACACACTCCGCGAGGCCTTCCGGCTCCTCACCCACGAGCGTCTGCTCGTCCACGAGCTCAACCGCGGGGTCTTCGTCCGGGTCCTCGCGGTGGGTGATGTCGACGACATCTACCGCACCCGTCGACTCGTCGAATGCGCCGTCGTCCGGGGGCTCGGGCAGCCGCCGTACGCCGTCGACGGACTCGTCGCCGCCGTCACGGAGGGCGAGAACGCGGCCGGCGCCGAGGACTGGCGGGGCGTCTCCACGGCCAACATCCACTTCCACCGCGAACTGGTCGCCCTCGCCGGCAGCGCGCGCACCGACGAACTGATGCGCGGCGTCCTCGCCGAACTCCGGCTCGCCTTCCACGTCGTGGACGACCCCCGCGCGCTGCACGAGCCCTACCTCCTGCGGAACCGGGAGATCCTGGACGCCCTGCGCGCCGGCGAGCGGGCCTCGGCGGAGCGGCTCCTCGCCCGCTACCTCGACGACTCCCGCACCCGGGTCGCCGCCGCCTACGCCCAGGCCGTGGACGACCCGGCGGGCCCCTAGATGAATGAGTCCGATGTTCGTGCTGGTCGCGACCATGGCGAAGGGCGCCCGTTGGTCAGTGTGTGAAGACAAACCTGGACGCCCTTCTGGC